>JAUUPT010000098.1 GCA_030843315.1 Bacteroidaceae bacterium
TAGGAACCGTTTTCGGAAGAACGTCTTTGAAATGGTGGGATATAACCAGTATGCAGCTTTGGCGCTAAGAATACCGATGCCGGCACCGGTCAGTACATCCGTCAGCCAGTGCCGGTTGTTGTACATTCGGAAGAAACCAGTTCCGGCGGCTACGGCATACCCTGCAACGCCTATCCAGGGTGAAACATTCTGATATTCTTTTCTCAGAAATTCTGCACCCATGAATGCGGTTGCCGTATGCCCCGACGGAAAGGAATTTCTGCTGCTCCCGTCGGGACGTTCCACTTTGGTTGCCACTTTAAGCCCATTTACTGTAATCCCCATGATGGCATAAGCGGTGGCAAGGATAATGGTTCTGTCTGCAAAACGATGCTCGCCCTTTATCCCGCACAGGTTCAACCCGTATACAGCTGCCATCGGGGCGTATTGGGAGAAGTCGTCAATGGTTATCTTCCTGTCGATATTCTCTTGCATTTCATCCCGTATCTCCCGATTCTGGTATTTCAACCAGTCACTTTCCAGTCCGATAAACCCTACGCCTATCAGCACGGTGGGTATTGCGATTTGTTTGAGGCTGAAACGATACGGCTGGTCGGACTTGCCGGCGGCATCCGTTTGGATAATGGTCACTATGCTGTCTTTCTCCTGTGCATGAACTTCTACCAAAGACAAACACAATATGCTTATTATTACCAATTTAAAGATTCTCATCATATTCCAGTTTAGCATTATGCTTCTTAGCTTTGTTTTTACCGAACGCATACGATATGCCTACATAAACGATTCGCGGGTTACGGCGCTTTTCTACTTTCTGTTTCAACTCCGGAGTATCGAGTGTGTACGCTTTGCGATACGTATCAAATAAATCGGAAACAGAACCCAATAAAGAAAGGTTTATGGCGGGAATATCGTACTTCATACCCAAGTTGATGCAATAGTCAGCATCGCGGCGCCCTTGCGGAACCAATGTGGACGAACGGTAGCGGGCATTCACTTGTACCATATAATGCCTGAAAGGCATGACGTTGGCATTGAGCAGCGTGCTCCACGAGAAAGCACTTTTATGCCTGCCATATCCCAGTTTCTCGGCATTAATCTGATTGTAATATCCGTTTGCATTCCAGTTGAACGACAGCCATTTCCCTATGGAATAGTTCCAGTTGACTTCTGCCCCGGCACTGTGGCTCGATTCCAGATTTTCTTTTGTAGTCAGCAATACACCGTCCTCAATGTAGCGTGACACTTGTGTTATCTCATTGGTGAGATAGCGATAATAAAGGGTTCCCATCAGGGATGCATTGGTGTCGTTGTGCCACAGCCATCCGGTTTCTATCGAATGTATCTTCTCCGGTTTCAGGTTGGGATTACCCGTCGAAAGGCTGAGCGGATTGATATGTTCGGCAAAAGGATTCATATCTTCACCTTCCGGCCGGTTCACGCGCAGGCTGTAGTTCAGTTGGATTTCATTGTGCGGATTGAGGTGGAACGAAGTGTGCAGGGTGGGATAGACATTGGTATAGTGCTGTGTTGAAATGCTGTCGAGCGAGAGCAGCTTGTTGCGGACATCGGCATATTCTCCCCGCACGCCTGCCAGCATGCTCCATTTCCCGAAAGTCATCTCCAGAGTGGCATAAATGGAGTGAAGGGTGCACTGGTGGGTGAAGTCGCTTGTGCGTTCAAGGTTCGGTTCAAAAGTGCTCCCGTTCCAGTCCTGGACGTGATAATTCTGCTCGGCGGTGAGGGCTTCCAGTTCGTAGCCTGCCGATAGCTTGTAGGCATCCGATAGCTTGTGCTGCCAATACAGTTTGCCGACGTGCAGGTAGTTGGCATCCCATACTTGTTCGTTGTCCCGGCTGGGGTCGTTCAGTGGCGAAGTCTGCAGGGTGGAGTATTCGTTCTGTTCGTCTTCGCTTTCAGAAGAATAGGTGTACTCCACTCCCCATTCGCGCCCGTCGCCGTAGGTGTGGGTATAATGAAAGTTGCCTTCCCACATATTCTCTTTGGCGTCTGCCCGGCGGTTGCGGATATAATAGTCCGCCAAGTTGTGGTCTGCATCTTCAGTGGTGGATTGCACTGTTTCCCAGCGTTTGAAGTTGCGGCGGTTATAATTGCCTGCTATCTCGATGGCGTCGCGGGCACTGAGGTCGGCCCCTACACCCAGTCTGAAAGTGTGCGACACCGGCCGGCCGATACCATTAGTGGTCTGATCCACATAACTGTCCGGGGTGCTGCGCTTGTCGTTGGTGCTGCGGTCGTAGCGGTCTTTGCGGAAAGAATATCCCCCGAAGAAGTTTACGGCTCCTACGTTATAGTTCATATTCACTCCGGCATTGTAGCGGTTGCTGCTGCCCGTGTTGGCGGTAAGTGTTCCGTTCATTCCTTCCTTGCCGCCTTTCTTCATTACGATATTGATGATTCCGCTCACCCCGTCGGGCTTGTATTGGGCAGATGGGTTGGTGATGACTTCGATGCTCTCGATGGAGCTTGCGGATAATTGTTGCAAGGCATCGGCGCGTGTCCTTGCGCTCATCAGTGCCGACGGCTTCCCATTGATGAGAATCGTGACGTTCTCATTGCCGCGCAGGCTGACGTTGCCGTCCATATCCACTTCTACTGACGGGATATTCTGCATCAGGTCGCTTGCCGAACCCGAAGAACTCATTAAATCCTGTCCTACGTTGAAAATACGCTTGTCGAGTTTTTGGACTAATACCGATTTGTGCCCCTCCACTACCACTTCATTCAGCTGTTCTCCCGAATCATCAATCCATAGGACACCGACATCAGTAGAACCTTTTTTGCTGTTTACTGTAAAAAGGGGCGACTGGACTTCCTTATATCCCACATAACTGCAAATCAGATAGTAACTCTTTGCGGAAGGAACATTGTCAATATGAAAATGACCTATTGAATCGGTCATCGTTCCGGATAATAGTTTCTTGGTAGCGCCCTCATACAGGGCAACCGTGGCATATTCAATAGGATTGCTGCCCGATTTTCCTTTCAATGTACCGATGACCTTCCCGCTTCCTTCTGCCGCATACGTGGCAGCAACTATGCAAAATGCAATAAGTATCAAAATAATTCTTCTCATTTGGGTCTGCTTTTAAAACTTTTCGAGGCAAAAGTAAAACCCGATTTAGAAGAGATTTTGAATTATGATAGTTAGGCGGGCTGATTTATCTTCTTTAACCAAACGGTGAAGGTATGCCGGTTGTTGCCGAATGAGTATTGCACCGACCATCCGTGGAAGTCGCAGATTGCCTTAACGATAGACAGTCCCAGCCCGTTGCCTACCTTTTGGGTATCTCCCGAGCGGAATCTTTGGAATAGCGTCTGTCCGTCAAGGGCTTCCCCTTCAGCCTCATTGCTTACTGACAGTCTGTCGTCTCCAACGATGATCTCTATTTTCCCGTTTGCATTAGTGGTGTGCCGGATGGCATTAATGATAAGATTATTGAGCAGGCATTCCAGAAGGATTGTATTTGCCCGCAACGTAGATTGCTTGACCCGGTGGTCCTTGACGGATATTGACAAGCCATTCTGCAAGACTCCATACATGGGCAATAGCGTATTGGTGAGGCCGAACAAATCGATATCCTCTAATTGGGTGTATTGCGCATTCTCTATTTTAGCGAGTAACAGCAAGTTGCGGTTCAGATGCCCTATGCGGATGCTGATGTCGTAGAGGTCTGATACCAGGTTCATCTGCCGTTCGTTCAAGTCCTCTTGCATCAGCAAGTCCAGTTTGCTGCGGATAATGGCAATGGGGGTTTGCAGTTCGTGAGAGGCGTTCTCTGTAAATTCCCTTTGGATGAGATAGCTCTTTTTGTCTTTCTCCATCAGCCTTTTCAGGGAGCTGTTGAGCCGGGCAAATTCTTTTATTTTGGTTTCCCGGAATTCGGGGATGTCGCTTTGTGCCAGGTTGAACTGTTCTGTCTTTTGCAGGGTGTCGTCGAACGGTTGCCATAGGCGGCGGGTGACGAAGCGCATCGTAATGAGCAATGATATGCTGAGAACGATGAATATCAGCAGAAACTGAATCATCATGCCTATGATGATATCCCTTTCCAGATCGAGGGGTGGGATGGAGCTTCCTTGCTGTACGGCTTCTATAATATCTATCAGGTCTTCGGCGTAGAAGCACCTGGTGAGCAGATAAAACAACGGTGCCGTCAGCAGCAGCATAAGGCCTGTGCAGGTCAGGAACTGCGACAGACTTTTATTCAGCAGACTTTTCATTTTCTTCCCATTTATATCCTGTCCCATAAAATGTTTTTATACAATCTGCCGCACCTGCATCTGCCAGTTTGGCTTTCAAGTTTTTGATGTGGGCATATACGAAGTTGAAGTCGTTCATCATATCTGCCATATCTCCGCTCAGATGTTCGGCCAACGCACTTTTAGACACAACGCGTTTGCGGTTTTCTATCAGGAACAGTAGCAGTTCATACTCTGTTTTGGTCAAGTCGAGGTTCTTGTTTCCTACCTTCACTTCTTTGCTCAATAAATCAATCTCTACCGCACCGCTGCGTACAATGTTGTCGTTTGCAAAGCATTTTCTCCTGAGCAGGGCAAAAATGCGCATACTCAGTTCGGGTAGATGGAATGGTTTTGCCAGGTAATCGTCTGCTCCGATTTTAAGACCGGCTACTTTGTCGTCCAGCGAGTCCTTGGCGGATACGATAATTACACCTGTTTGTGGAGTCTCTTTTTTGATTCTCCGCAGCACGTCCAATCCGCTTCCACCCGGGAGCATTAAATCCAGTAATATGCAGTCGTACTCGTAAAGACCGACTTTTGTCATGGCTTCGGGAACGGAGAAGGCTTGTTCGCACAGGTAGTCTTCCCGGTTCAGGAAATTCACGATGCTGTCGGACAATTCACGCTCGTCTTCTACTATCAACAGTTTCATAGGCAAATACTTTAACTTTTTGCAAAGTTAACGGAGAATCTTGTAGGAATTTAGAATTTCCGTTTCATTACCTGTAGATTATACGAATCCGTTCTTATAGAAATTATACGATTCCTGGATTCTTTCCGGTGTGTCGGCTTTGAGCAGCAGAAGCAGTTCGCGGCAGAATTCCAGTTGCCCCGTGCCGTTGGCGGTGACGATATTCTTGTCGCTGGCGGCTTGCTGCGTTTGATATCCGGCTTCGTTCGTATATCGGTCGCCAGCCCATAGCTTCAGTTGCTGCACGGTGTTTCCGGTATGTTTTACGTCATTCAGGAAACCATGCTTTGCCATGAAGGAAGCTGCGTTGCAGATTGCACCGACTATTTTTCCGCGTTGTAAAGCATCTTGCACGAATGGTACAATTAGTTCAGCTTCCGGAGAACCCCATTGCATACCACCTATCAGTATCAATGCTGCATAGTCTGTGGGTATTGTCTGGAAACTATAATCGGGTAGGGTGCGGAAACCGCCGATGGAACGCACGGCATCCATTGTAGGAGCTGCTACTTTTGTGGTATATTTCACTTCACTGCCCGGCATTACTCCGGCATTGAGGGAAGAGGCGATGAAAGCACCTTCCCAGTCGGCATATTCATTTAATAAGACGAAGATTACTTCTTTTTTCATGACTCTATTTTTGTTTTCCTTTCTTTTGCTGCAAAGTTACATTTATTTGAGAGAATCAATGCGATAATTATCCTCAAAAGATATGGTTGTTAAGTGGTGGAGCTACTAAGATTTATTCGTCCTTCTATAGGGGGAGAATCATACCACTGCAGTGGAACGCAATTTTCCTTGTAGCGGAACGTAATTTCCCCTATAGTGGAACGAATAAATGTGTACTATATGAGGCCTTACATATAGTGGGAAAAGTTTCTCGTTTATTCTACGGGAATATAAATCTCCGTTAGCAGTTCTTCCGGTGCTGTGGTCGACGGGTCATTCATATAACGTTCCGCACTGGGTTCATCACGCAGGGTGCACTCCATTTCGGGAATGTATTTACCATAAATGGTATCATAGACGGCTTGCAGATGCTCGTAAGAACCTTTATACAAGAAGATGGCATAGCGCCCGGCAGGTATTTGCTTGGAGCCAACATCGCCTTTGGGGCTGACAGCTTCGGGCATGACCATACATACATCGGTACGCAATCTTTCGGTTGGAGTCACTTTGGGGTCGTCGTGATAAATGCAATACGGCATCACTTCACCCATTGGCAGTTTCTGCTCCTGGATGAATTGGAAGAGGCGCATCCATGTGCCGCAATAGTCATTCAGTTTGTAGTCTCCGAATAAACGGATATAAATTACGTTTCTTGCGGGAATTTCTCTGATTTCCCGTTGTAGTTCCAGTTCCGGACGGATAATGGCTGGTTTCATAATTACAAAGTTTTTATTGTTACGATACTCTAATGGTGAAATGCCATAGAACTGCTTGAATACTTTCGACAGCGACGAAGAGGAAGAATAGCCTATACGGTAGGCAATGTCTGCTATCGGCAAGTCGGAATAGCGCAGCAATCGGGCGGCAGCTTCGGTACGCGTCCGGACTATAAACGTACCGATGGGTTCGCCCAGGAAGGCTTTCATGATGCGATGAAAGTAGAACGGGGAGAAATGGGAAATCGCGGCCAGTGATTTCAGGTCAATTTCTTCTCCGAGGTGCAGGTTGATGTAATCTACCACTGCATTCACACACTTCTGATACTCTTCTTGCGTTGTCTTTTTCTGTTGCATAGTTCTATTGGGCTTTTTCATGCTGCAAAAATAAGAGGAAAAGGGATAGGGGAGTTGTCCGATGTTGCTATATTTGCAAATTAGTATGACAGAAGATATAAAGCGACAATTATCAGCGTGGGCGGCAACTTATCATTGTGCCGATTTTATACAGCACGATCCGGTGCAATTCCCGCATCGGTACGTGCAGAAGCAGGACATTGAAGTGAGTGGCTTGCTGACGGCTATCATGAGCTTTGGCAACCGCAAGCAGATTTTGAAGAAAGCGGATGAACTTCATGCTTTGATGGGAACTTCTCCTTATAAATATGTATTGTCCCGGCAGTGGGAAAGCGATTTTCCTTCGACAGATGGCAACAGTTTTTACCGTATGCTTTCTTACGCTGATTTCTATTCTTATTTCAAACGGCTGCACACGGCATATTCCCGTTTCGACAGTCTTGAAGAAGCTTTGCTGGTGCACTCCGGCACGCCTATGGAGAAACTCTGTGCATTTTTGGATGTTTCCCCTAAAAGCCCTCAAAAGAAGCTGAACATGTTTCTGCGTTGGATGATACGCAGGGGATCGGAAGTGGACTTCGGCATTTGGCAGAGTTTTGATTGCCGGGAGTTGGTGATTCCTTTAGATACCCATGTCTGCCGCGTGGCTTGTGCTTTGGGGCTTACGGAGACGGAGACTTTTTCCTTGAAGAATGCCCGCCGGATTACTGCTGCATTGGCGGAGGTCTTTCCCGATGATCCGTGTTTCGGAGATTTTGCCCTGTTCGGTTATGGGGTGAATCATAAATGAAAAAGTTCTATTGCCATTCTGCATCAGGCAATAGAACTTTCTGTTTTGTTATGCTTTCAGTGTAGCAATCACCTTCGGCATCATCGTCCAGATATTGTTCTCATCCTGGGCGGTGTAGAAGTTTCCGTCGACTTCCGACTGACTGTCGGTAGCTTCTCCGTTCTGTATGGCAGGTTTTGCCAAGGGGTGAACGGCTACTTTCTTGCCTTTCGTCACTCCGGTGAAGTCGAACATCATGGCGGCAGCGCAATGACCGATCATGATCTTGCCTTTCTCGCCGAAAGCCTTGATTACTTCCAGCATCGTAATGTTATACGGTTTGCTTGCATTCTGCTGGAACACGGGCACTGCATCGCCGCAAGCGAATACCAATGCATCGTACTCATCTTCGTGTCCTTTCAGATTGGCAACTACATCGTCCGCCATCAGTGTGATACCGGAATTAGTTTTGATTTCCTTGCTGTCTGCCACGGCATATACCTTATAAGAAATACCATTCTCGAAGAATGCTTCGAGATACTGGAATAATCCGAATCCGTTGACCGGGTTGACTGCTAAAACTGCAACTTTCTTTGCCATAATTTTAATTATTAAGTGAGACAATAGTTATTTTCAGTAAGTTTATTACTTTTGTGCAGCAAAGTTATGCTTCCTGTCTGATATAAACAAGAAGGAACTTGAATGTTAGATAGTTACAACAATGTAACCATTGTTGATGTTCAATCAATTAGGAAAAGTTAAAATATGGAAAACTTTCATCGTATAGATGTTTGTCCGATACGGGACGTGCTGAGCGGTCTTGGCGATAAGTGGACAATGCTTATCCTGGTGACACTGAAAGCGAATGGAATAATGCGTTTCGGCGATATTCAGAAAACAATCGGCGACATTTCCCAACGTATGTTGACGGTGACGCTCCGCTCATTGGAAACCGATGGATTAATCATCAGGAAAGTGTATGCCGAAGTTCCGCCACGTGTGGAGTATAGCCTCACGGAAACGGGGCGTAGCCTGATGCCGCATATCGAATCGTTGGTAGGCTGGGCTTTGGAGCATATGGACGATATTCTGAATCGGCGGAGTGTACAAAACTAATTGCCATTCAAGGCGAAACGAAGAATCTCCTCTCCTTATATAAAGAGAAGAGATTCTTCGCTACGCCTTGAATGACAATACAAGATGATAGCGGAAGCTATTATCTTATTTCTTGGTATCTGCAAAGGTATGTACCTTATTCTTCAGATTGTCTGCTTTCTCGGCTGCTTCGTGTGCTTCATCGGCCATTTTATCAGCAGCTTTTACGCCGGCATGCAGCGCTTCTTCTTCGGCAGCGTGGAATGCTTCTTTGGCTTCACTACCAGCTTTGTGCATGGCATGGCACATTTCACTTCTCAGTCTTGCTGCTCTTGGTGTGTGAGAAAAGTGGTAAACCAGTGCTCCAACGACCGAACCTATCCCCAGTCCAATCAGGAAATTAGAATTTTTACATCTCATAATTAAGTTAGTTTTAAACGGTTAAAATTAAAATCAATTCTGTTTAAACAACGTGTCTGAAAGGCATTGGTTCATGGAGCAGAAAGGAATTAGTAACAATTTACTTTTAAAGATCGGAGGATACAAAAAAGCCAATTCCGATTCGTCACGAATCGGAATTGGCTACCATGAGTTACTTAACATTGTGGAAAGCTTATTCTTTTACAGCTTCACCTTTCTCATTCAAAATAACAGTTGTTTCAGTATCGTCTTGAGCGGTAACTACTATCTTGTAAACCTTGGCACCGTCTTTCTCCTTCACGTAGGCTTCTTTTACAGAAGCTCCTTCGTAATCTTTTCCCAGTGTCTGCATAACGGCTTGTGGCAACTGGGTGGGATCCATCTTTACAAAGTCGTCTTGTGGAACTTGAGCCACTGTGGCTACTGCTGCTGAATTGTTTACTTCCTGTGCAAATGCTACAGAACTACCTACTCCCAAAATCATTGCTAATGCTACTAATACCTTTTTCATAATTGTAAAGTTTAAGTGAGTGTTTTGTTTATTGTTTCTAACACTAACTATAGGGCAAAAGGGATGCCAGAAATATATGTTTTGCTATATATGTTTGTATTTCAATGGTATATGCTTGAAATACCATACCTTTGGTTTTAAATAAAATGTAGAAAAGTGTGGAATTGGGTAACACACTTGAGGAATAATTGCACGGTTTTTGATTTATTCTGCTTAAATTTGCGAGATACTTAAAATATATACAGATATGATTAGACTAAATGTTTTTATTCAGGTAAGCGCGGAGAATCGTGCTGCCGTACTGGAAGTAGCCAAAGAATTGGTAGCATGTTCTTTGAAAGACAAAGGTTGCATTGCCTATGATATTTTTGAGAGCGCCACTCGTAGTGATGTTCTTATGATTTGCGAAACGTGGCAAGATGCCGAGTCGCTAACTGCACACGAGGGAGCAGCGCATTTTGTGACGTTGGTTCCACAGATACAGGGGCTGGCTTCCATGAAGTTGGAGAAGTTCGACTTCTGATATAAACAGCAAAGGCACCGCGCATATTGAAATGTGCGGTGCTTTATAACCTAAGAATGCTTTTACTTTAATGAAGAATACCATGAAATACAAACAACTACTTACACTTGCTTTTCTTGCGCTCTCTGCTAATATGGTTGAAGCGCAGAATCCCATCATCAGAGACCAATTCACTGCCGACCCTACGGCAAGAGTTTTTGAAGGAAAAATGTATGTTTATCCTTCACACGATATCCCCAGCCCCATCGAACGGCTGAAAGAATGGTTCTGCATGGCGGACTATCACGTCTTCTCTTCCGAAAACTTGGTGGATTGGACAGATCATGGTGTCATTGTCAGCCAGGAGAATGTGCCGTGGGTGCAGCCGGATTCTTATTCCATGTGGGCGCCCGATTGTGTCTATAAGAATGGTAAATACTATTTCTATTTCCCCTCTACCCTCAAAGGTGAGGGCAAAACGGGTTTTGCTGTGGGAGTTGCCACGGCCGACAAACCTTATGGGCCTTTTAAACCTGAGATGAATGCCATCGAGGGAGTGGACGGCATAGATCCTTGTGTACTGGTAGATAAAGACGGGCAAAGTTACATCTACTGGGCAGGACATGGAATGTCTATGGCAAAGTTGAAAGACAATATGCTGGAACTGGCTTCCGAACCGGTGGTGGTAGAAGGATTGCCCGAAGGCTTTAAAGAAGGCCCGTTCGTTTTTGAACGCAACGGCAAATACTATTTTACTTTCCCCTGGGTGCAGGATAAGACCGAAACGCTGGCGTATGCTATGGGTAATTCTCCGATGGGACCTTTTGAGTTTAAGGGAATTATCATGGAACAGTCGCCTACCGGCTGCTGGACGAACCATCATTCTATCGTGGAATATAACGGTCAGTGGTATCTGTTTTATCATCATAACGATTACTCTCCCGAGTTTGATAAGAACAGATCCGTGCGAATAGACTCCCTTTCTTTCAATGCCGACGGAACTATCCGGAAGGTTGTCCCGACTTTACGCGGAGTAGGCATTACTGATGCACATACCCCTATTCAGATAGATCGTTACAGCAGCATAAGTCCTGCGGGAACATCTATTGTTTTTTTGGATGAAGCGAATAAGTTTGAAGGCTGGAAGGCGGTTTTCAGCGGTAAAGATGCTTGGTTGCAATACAATCGGGTAGACTTTGGCAAAGATAAAGTGAAAAAGGTAAACGTACGGGTGAACTCCGCTGCCGGTGGTGTGCTGCAAATTCGTGCCGGTAAAAACGGTCCTGTCATTGCATCTGTCAATATTCCACAAAGCAGAAATTGGACGGTAGTGAGTACTCCGGTAAGTTCTGCTCCTACCGGAGTACACGATTTGTTTATTTCTCTTCCAAAGGGGAACCAAGCAGAAGTAGACTGGATCAGCTTTGGGAAGTAACTTTCCCTTGCCAAATGCTTATAATCTTTCTGCGTATTGCCAGGATATTCAGCAGGGACACTGCAAGGAACAGGATGAAACCTGTCAACATACAGGGCAGTAACGAGCCGGTTGTCAGCTGTGGAAAAAGAGTTTGGATTACTTCTGTATAGTAAGTACGTATCCATGCTACACTACCTATGGCAAGTAACAGAACAAGGATGTTCAGCCCCACAGTAAGGACGTAGT
>JAUUPT010000099.1 GCA_030843315.1 Bacteroidaceae bacterium
CCGGGCTTTGTGCATAAAAAAAGGTTGTGCCAGCATTTTGACACAACCTCTTTTTTATCTTGTCTGTTCCGTTTTAGGAGCCCAGCACCACCCGGTCACCCAGCCGCTTTGCCATGATGCTTTTCACTTCCCGCAAGTCGTTGTAGCGTTTCATAATGCTGTTGCACTTCTCTTCATCGCCGGCTACGGCAGGATCTTGCAGAGCAAACATGATATGCTTCAGTTCTTCGTTGACAATGGCATACTTGAAGTTTATCATCAGCCGGGGAATGAGTTCGTGGAGCCGTTCTTCGTCGGTTACCATTTGCTCGATTTGAGATTTCCTTAATTGGTAGCGGTTGCTGATTAAATCCACACTCAGTTTGCTGATGACCGTATCGGGATGTGCCAGGAAATACCGTTCGGCGATGAAGCCTTCGCGGTGGATGTGCTCGGCGGCTTCCGACAGAATCTGCCGGTGGAGCGGGTTGTGAAAGGCAAGTTCGTCTTCTTTCAGGTCGTTGATGATGTACTCGGTCACTGTGACAGGAATTTCTTTGCCCTCTTCGTTGGTGACGTTGCACATTACTTTTTCTCCGTAGCGCACTACCATTTGCAGAATCAACCGTTCATATTTATAGAACTCTTGTCCTTCTTTTCCCTCTTGTGGGATGAAAGATACATATTCTTCGGGAGGGAAAGGGGCATCCGTCTCCGGCGGGAGACTGCCTGCGTCGGTCGGTGGCGGAGCCACATCACCGGGCTGAACATCACCCGTATTTCCACCTATTCCGGCAGCTGCATTGGCGGCACTCGCTGCTGCCGAACGACGTTCACGCTCGGCACGTTCGGCTTGCTTCTCTGCCTGCGTCTCGCGCCGCTTTGCCACTTCCGAAACGAGTAACTTATCTTCTACGTGCAGCAGTTGCGCACATTCTTTGATATAGACGTCGCGTACGATGGCTTCGGGGATAATGGAGATGCTTTGCACAAGGTTTCCGATAAGTTCGGCACGCTTGATGGGATCTTTGCCTGCATCTTCGAGCAGCAGGTTGGTTTTGAAGCGGATAAAGTCCGTTTCGTGCTCTTGTATGAAAGCCTGGAACTCTGTAGAGTTGTGCTTTCGGGCAAACGAGTCCGGGTCGTCTCCATCGGGGAGGAGGCAGACTTTGATGTTCATGCCCTCTTCCAATAGCATGTCGATACCTCGGATAGAAGCCTTGATACCTGCCATATCTCCGTCGTAGAGCACGGTGATATTGTTGGTGAAGCGATGGATCATGCGGATCTGTCCCGGAGTCAGAGCCGTACCCGAAGAAGCCACTACATTCTCTATACCCGATTGGTGCATAGATATGACATCGGTATAGCCTTCCACCAGGAAACAACGGTCTTGTTTCACGATGGCTTGCTTGGCAAAATAGATGCCATAAAGCTCATTGCTTTTGTGGTAAATTTCTGATTCGGGTGAGTTGACATACTTTACTTTGATGCCTTTCGTGGCGCTGGCAAGCACACGTCCGCCAAAAGCTACCACTTTGCCGGAAAGAGTATGTACGGGGAAGATGACGCGCCCCCAAAAACGGTCGCGCAGGCGATGGTCGTCCGTTTCATAACAGAGACCGGTCTTCACGAGGTACTCCTTCTTATACCCTTTCTTCAAAGCCTCTTGTGCCAGGGCGTCGTGACTTTCGGTGCAGTAACCCAACTGAAACTTCTCAATGATATCGTCCCTGAAACCACGGTTACGGAAATAAGCCATACCGATGCTACGACCGTCTACGTGGTTGCGCAGAATGTTCTGGAAGTAGTCCCGGGCGAAGTTATTGACGATAAAGAGGCTCTCCCGTTCACTCTGCACCATCTTCTCCTCGCTGGAGAGTTCGCGCTCCTTGATTTCGATGCCATACTTTTTGGCAAGGTACTTCAGCGCTTCGGGATAGGACATCTGCTCGTGCTCCATGATGAAGTGTACGGCATTTCCACCCTTTCCGCAGGAGAAGCACTTGCAAAGCCCTTTGGCGGGCGAGACATAGAAAGAGGGGGTTTTATCATCGTGGAACGGGCACAGGCCGACATAGTTCACACCACGCTTGCGCAGCGTGACGAAATCCGATACGACATCAGTGATTTGTGCGGCATCCAGAATCCGGTCTATGGTGGCTTGGTCTATCATCGTTTCTTAATTTTAGAATATGCAAAAGTACATGTTATTTCTTGGATAATCAAATCTCGGAGGTGCGAGAATAAAAAGTAAGTAATAAGCCGCAATTTTCAATGAAAAGATATATATTTGCAACAAATGCTGTTTATATGTACCGTATCGTCATCTCTTTCTTGTTAGGATGTATTTTTTCTTCTTCATTTTCACTTGCTCAATCATCAACAAATTTGCCTAAAAAAACAGAGTTTGTTATGATATTGAGTTCGTACGCCTATGAAAAAGAATGGAGTACTGCCTTGGTCAAAGAAATACGTAATAAATTGGAGACACAAAAGCCTGAACTCAAAGTGCACATCACTTATGCAGGAATGGCTGCCCGTACTTCTTTTCTTGCCGACCGTTTTGCCATGCAGGGTGCTTTTGCGAATGGAAGGTTGAACAACCTGATTAAGTATCCTGATGTGCTGATACTGATTGGTGACGAGAGCTGGATGCTCTATCGGATTATGGATAACCGGGGTGTCTGGCGAAATATTCCGGTAGTTCTTTGTGGGGTGCATGATGAAATAATGAAGGACTACAAACTGTTCTTTCCTGATAAGCAATTACCCGATTCCTCTTTTATTCCTTTAGACTCGCCGGCTTCTGCCATGTATGCTGCTGCGGTGATAGAACCGGACAATGCAGCCCGGACTTTGCAGTTGGCACGGACGCTGGTGCCCCGGTTGCAGCATCTTTATTTCCTTTCGGATGGCAGTTATGTAGATAGCTACATGAGGAAGAAACTGTGCCGTGAGAGCGACAAGAGAGACGTTGCTTTTACTGAAATATTAGTAGACCGTAGTAACGTAGATTCCGTCGGCCGGATACTGAATCAGATTCCCGATGAAACGGTGGTGGTGACCAACGGTGCTATGGTGCCGCAGAATGCCCGTGCTCCTGTCCTTACATTGCGTGATATGTCTTACCAATCTCATGTTCCGTTGGGAGGATATTTTGCTCCGGTTTCAGACTATGCGGATATGACGGCTGAATCAGTATTCCGCATATTGGAAGCCGATACCACAGTCCAAAAATCTTATGCCATAGCTCCTGATATGGCTTTTTATATGAACCAGACGGCTTTGATGCATGCCGGTCTGCGTTCGGCAATTAAGAATTTGCCCAATGTGGTGAGTCGCAATATCCCTCCGCCATTTATTTTCCGCCATATACGCGTTATTTCCATTTCATTGCTGGTGTTGATTGTCTTGGCTTTTGTTTCTTTCCACATTATATATTCATATCGCTACTCCCATAACCTGAACCTCCTGTTTGAACGCTATAAAACGCTGTATGATGAATATCAACTGGTATATGAAAATATGCCGGTAGGCTTGATGCTGTTTGATATTTATGGAAACTTGCTAAACCGTAATGTAGAGACAGATACTTTCTTTGAGCAGTACGCCTTCTCAAGGTCTGTTCTTTTCCATATTTTTGACCCGGAGATTTTGGATGATGATATGCGGGCGGCATTATCCCGTAGGGAACTGGTGAGCAAGATGATCTACCTGAAGGATTTTTGCTATCGCTTGCAGTGCTGCATCATGGCAGACGAGGAAACCGGAACCGACCATATCCTGGTGATTGTGATAGACAATACGGAGATTGAACGCGAAAGGAAGACGAAAGAACAAATCAGCAATGTGCTGAATTTTGCAATGAATAAAGCAGGTATCGGAGTGGCGGAATACAACCTTTTTGATGGAAGCGGTTTTGCTACGGATGCCTGGTATGACACTCTGGGCATGGAACGGAACTGCGAGAACTTTCTGCAAATTCATCAATGCCTGGTGCGGGCGGATAGAGAAAAGGTGCAACGCTATCTGGAGAATGTACGTTATGGAAATTCCCATCTCTTCCTGGATACTTTGCAAATACAGACCCGCACCGGTGAGAGGCACTACATACGCTACCTGATTCAACCGTTGGAGTATGCCCCCGACCAGCAGCATATCATTGTTGCAGAGCTGGTGGTTAATATGGACAGGCAGATAGTCAAAGAACGGGAACTGGAAGCTGCCATGAAAAAGGCGCAAGAGGCCGACCGCTTCAAGAATGCTTTTGTGGCTAATATGAAAGATGGAATCCGCATTCCGCTGAAAGAAATAATATCTTGTGCACAAGAGCTGGTAGCTACCACCGACTTGGAGCGCCGGGTGGAATTGAATGCCCGTATAGAGATAGCTAACGGCCAGATGCTTGGCTTGCTGAATGAGATTATCGAAATGTCTAAAGTAGAGTTGAACGAATAATGTCCGCTATATATATGAGAACCTGGATGTTTTATAGTGTATTGATAGTACTGCTGTTCTTGGGAATTGCGGTAGAACCTGCTGTCGCTTCAGATCTGCTGCCGGGTAAGAGAGTCCTCATCATCAACTCTTATGGCGAACAAACTACGTGGAGCAGGAGCATAACGGACAGCCTGGAGAGTAAAATACATAAGGTACATCCCAGTTGGATAGTTTACTCCGGTGATTTAAAGACGGAAGCAGCCACTTATGTTGCTGCAACGACCTTTACTTTGCGTTCCATATTATGGGGATATGCTGAAAGAACCCAGACCCATGTAGATGCTACTAATTTGAGTATTACTTCTATCTTTGTGCAGGATGATGTGCCGGATGTTCTGGTATGGATAGGGGAGGAAGGCTTTATGCATTATGTGTCTTATCGGCTCTTGTTGGGTAAATGGAAAGAGGTTCCGATGGTACTGTGTGCAGTGAGAGATTCTGTTTCGGCGCATGGGTGGGACCCTGAAAACACATTTTATTTTGACTTGAAGGATGGCATTCGCAATTATGCTGTTATAACTAATTCCCTTTCTCCTGATAGTCCTTTGTTGGATATGGTGAAAGACGATAAGAGCGTTCATATTTCCGAAACAAACGAGAATGGGAAAAAGGCACTTCAGGTGAAGTTCTCTTTTAACTATAGCGGTACTATTATAAATCTACCAATACGGGAAAATCTGGAACTGATTCATCGACTATTGCCTGATTTGCAGGAACTGATATGGGTAGATAATGACTCTTATCGAAATATGGAAACCCGCCTGGATATGGAAAAGGTTCTCAAGAACATTTTGCCAAATGTGAAATATTCCAAGATGATACATAATCGCATGAATACGGATTCTATTTATGATGTGATGCTGGAACCCGCCAAACATCGTGCATTCCTGACCAATACCTGGAATATTGATGCATTATATAGCAAACGCTCCGATAAAGAAATAGATTCCTTGTTTACTCATGTTGCCACTGTACCATTATTCTCTTTGACGGAGCGTAATTTCAATAAGGATAATTATTGGGTAGGGGGCTATTACCTGAGCCGTTCGCAAACAGTGGACTATACTTTGTCGATGCTGGAACGTGCTGTGAGGGGAGACAGTATAATGGCGCTTCCGTTCGATACGATTTCAGACGCCAGAATTATACTGAATCGTACGGCTTTGGAGCGTTATGGGTTGGAGGCGGCAGCCGATTCGCTTGAAGATGTGCTATATGTCCATATTCCGCCTACTTTCTTCCATAAATACGAGCGGCAGTTGCTGATTTCCTTTCTGATTCTGGTAGTGATTGCTTTCTACGCGGGATTCAGTTGGCGCCGGCATAGGTATAACAAGCAAATGAAGGCTGACTATGCCCGCTATAAACGACTGTATGACAAGTTGCAGGTGATTTATGAAAATAGTTCGATAGATTTTGCGCTGTACGATGAGCATGGAGAGCGTTTGCTCCGCATTGTTGAAGGCAGAATGGAGACTGAGAACGAAGATTGCAAATTCTTCTCCGGCAATATATTTGAGAGCACCTATCTTACGAATGATTTGAAAGAGCAGATACTTTCCAGGCGGGTTGTCAACTGTGAGATTTCGCTTGACTATGCCGGCAGGGTATCCCGGACCAGTTTTGCAGAACATGTCGTTTACCAGTTGATAGTTAAACCTCTGCATGACGTAAATTACCGGAACTCCTGTTTCATGGCTATTGCCATCGACTTGACGCCTACCGTCAGAGAGCGGCGGGAGAAGGAACGTTTCGAGGAATTATTCCGTTTTGCTTCGGATTCTTCCCAAGTAGGGGTGGCGTTCTATGATGTGCAGACTGCTGTGGGCATGGCTACGGATTCCTGGCAGCAGAATATGAATGCGGAGTTTGTTTCCGGTGTATTCCCCACCTACGGACAGGTTGTGGGAGAGGACCGGGAAGCCTTGTTGAAATATCAGGAAGCAATACGCGCCGGAGAAGAGCAGGACATTTTTTGCAGAGACATACAAGTGAACGGTAAAGATGGTCAGAAGCACTGGATACGGCAGCATATGTATCTTATGCAGTCGTCTAACCGCCTGGTAGAGTTGAGCTTGGATATTGACGAACAAAAGGGCAATGAAAAGAGGCTGGAAGAGGCCAAGCTGAAAGCTGAGGAAGCGAACGAAGAAACCCGTTGTTTCTTGAATAGCATTAGTCATGAAGTGCGTACGCCATTGAATGCGATTGTCGGTTTTTCTACCATCCTTGCCGTTTCGGACGATAAGGCTACGGAAAAAGAATGCTCGCCCATTATCTTGTGGAATACCCGTCTGCTGGATGCGTTGATTAAAAATATCCTCGATTTGTCGGCACTGGATGCCGGTAATATAATGTTCCATTATCAGGAAGTGGATGTAAAAGATATTTTTGCCGATATGGTGACGTATATCCGTAACCATAATCAGTATGGTCCTTCCTTGCAGATTCTTTATGAGTTGCCCGAATCGGATGTGGATAGACTGATAACGACAGATGGAAAGTATCTGAAAATATTGCTGCTGAACCTGTTGTCCAATGCATTGAAGTTTACGAATGACGGGTCTATCACCTTAGGATGCAGCCGTCAGGGAAAGGGACTTTATTTCTATGTGAGTGATACCGGATGCGGCATTGAGGCGGAAGACCAGAAGCGTATATTCAACCGGTTTGTGAAGCTCGATACTTACATACAAGGAACCGGCCTGGGACTATCGCTGTGCCGGAGTATTGTGAAACACCTGGGTGGTGAGATCGGCGTGGTTTCAGAAAAAGGAAAGGGCAGCACATTCTGGTTTGTACTGCCCGATGCCAATGAATAGAGCGACGGCTCTACCGTTTTGCTCTATTTAATCTTTTCCCTGATTTTTGTCAGGTACTTCTTCATTCCTTCCGCATCCTTGTTGTTGATGATCTCCAACAGATTCTTCAACTCCAGGCGGACGTTTTCCACTTGCGACGGAGTGCGGGGATTGAACAAGATTTCCTGAAGCAGATAGTCATCCTCGCTAAGCAGGCCTTTGGCTATTGCCATGTGTTTCTTGAACGTAGTGCCCGGAGCTTCCTGGTGCTTCATCACTGCCGAGAATACAAAGGTCGATACGAACGGAATGGACAGGGAGTATGCTACCGTTTCATCGTGTTCGTCGAACGTATATTCAAAGATGTTCAGCTTCATGGTCTGGTAGAGATCCTTGAAGAAGATTTTTCCTAGATGGTCGCCTTCGCTGATGATAATGGCATTCTCGCTGCTCAGGTTACTGAGGCTGGCGAATGTAGGGCCGAACATGGGATGAGACGACACATAGCGGAAACCACTTTCTTCGTAGAAGCTCTTCAGTCCCGTCTTTACCGAAGCAATGTCACTGATGATGCAGTCTTTAGGCAACACGGGCAGCACTTGGCGGAATGCTTCCAGGGTATATTTCACCGTAGCGGCATTGATGACCAGTTCCGGCTCAAAGTCCTTGATTTCATCCAGCGTGGTGAAACGGTAGGTGTTGTAGACAAAACGCAACTGGTGCGGGTTGACGTCGAATACGGCCGTCTCGTGCTGAAAACTCAGGATATCGGTGAAGAAGGAGCCCATTTTACCGGCTCCGAGTATTAATATTCGCATAATGATTACTTATTTATAATCTCCATTTGTTGCCTCACACTCTCCTCATGTATCGCCTCGAATACGTGCTTGATAAATTCCGCGTCCATGCCAAGGAGTGTACCTTGTGAGCCGCGCTTATCCAGGATTTCGTTGTAGCGTCCGGTTTGCAGGATGGTCATATCGTGTTCCTTCTTGTAGGTACCGATTTCGCGTGCCACGCGCATACGTTTGGCAAGTTCCTGCATCAAATTATTGTCGCATTCGTCAATCTGCTTGCGCAGTTCGTTCAGGTTCTCTGTAGTCTGCGTCTCTTTGCGAATGACGAGCAGGTTGAGGATATAATCCAGTACATCCGGTGTCACTTGTTGTGAGGCGTCGCTCCATGCACAATCAGGGTTGCAGTGGCTTTCGATAATAAGGCCGTTGAAACCCAGGTCCATGGCCTGTTGGCAGAGCGGAGCAACCAACTCACGCTTTCCGCCTATGTGGCTGGGATCACAAACGATGGGCAGGTTGGGGATGCGGCGGCGCAACTCGATGGGGATATGCCACTGGGGAAGATTGCGGTAGAGCTTCTTATCGTAGCTGCTGAACCCGCGATGAATAGCGCCGAGGCGTTTCAGTCCGGCGTTGTTGATGCGCTCCAAAGCACCTATCCACAGTTCGAGGTCGGGGTTTACCGGGTTCTTTACCAGCACCGGGATATCTACACCCTTCAATGCATCGGCTATCTCTTGCACGGCAAAGGGGTTGGCGGTGGTGCGGGCACCTACCCACAGGATGTCGATACCTGCTTTCAGGCATTCGTACACGTGCTTGGCAGTGGCTACTTCGGTAGAGACGTACATACCGGTCTCCTTCTTCACTTCCTTCAACCAGGAGAGGCCTTCTACGCCGATGCCTTCGAAGCCGCCCGGTTTGGTGCGCGGCTTCCAGATTCCTGCACGGAATATTTTGAGCCCTTTGTCTGCCAACTGCTTGGCAGTGCTCATTACTTGTTCTTCTGTCTCGGCACTACACGGGCCGGCTATTACCAAGGGGCGTTTGTCTTCAATACCAGGTAACGTAAGGGGTTCTAATTCGAGTTCCATATTCTTTTCAATTTATTTTTTTCGGTTATTGTATTTATATTTCTTAGTTTTCTCTTTCCTATAATCATCTGATACATAGGGCTTTCTTTCTTTACTAAAAACTGAGTGAGTTTTTAGTAAATTCTTGACCGCTTTTTAGTAAATTTCAGTTGCTTTTTTACTAAAAACAGATGAGCACATTTGCATGGCACTATCCATGTAAATATTTTATCCCATTTCTTTAATTCGTTTCAGCGCTTCCGCTAATTTGTTGTCCTTGCAGCAAAGGGAGATGCGGATATATCTCTTTCCGTTGCTTCCGAAGATGAAGCCCGGAGTGATAAATACTCTTGCCTCATGGAGCACGCGTTCGGTCAGTTCCTCTACATCGGTGCAACTATCGGGTATCTTGCCCCAAAGGAACATTCCTACCTGGTTTTCGTCGTAGGTGCATCCCAGGGCGTGCATTATTTCTCCTGCCAGTTGGCGGCGGTTGCGGTAGTTCTTGTTATTACCGTCGTACCAGTCCTGCTCGGCTTCGAGTGCAGTGGCGGCTGCCAGCTGCATGGCGCGGAACATACCGCTGTCGATGTTGCTCTTCACCTTCAGTATCCATTGCACGAAGTCGGCATTCGAGGCAAGCATACCGATACGCCAGCCCGGCATATTGTGGCTCTTGCTCATGGAGTTGAATTCGATGCAGCAGTCCTTGGCGCCCGGAATGCTGAGGATGCTGATGGGGTGCTCGTTCAGGATAAAGCTGTACGGGTTGTCATTGACGATGACGATGTCCTTGCGGCGGGCAAAGTCTACGAGTTTCCTGTATAGTTCCGGCGTTGCATTGGCTCCTGTCGGCATATTGGGGTAGTTGGTCCACATCAGCTTGACGCGGCTCATGTCCATCTTTTCCAGCTCCTCAAAGTCGGGCATCCATCCGTTCTCTTCTTTCAAGTTGTAGTTCACCACCTCGGCACCCAGAATCTTGCTCAGCGAAGTGTAAGTGGGGTAGCCGGGATTCGGCACCAGCACCTGTTCGCCCGGGTTGACGAAAGCCAGCGTGACGTGCAGAATACCTTCCTTGGAACCGATCAGCGGCTGTATCTCCGTGTTCGGGTTCAGGTCTACGCCGTACCACTTCTTGTACCATGTGGCAAAACTGCGGCGCAGTTCGGGAATACCTACATACGGCATGTAGCCGTGTCCATCAGGATTCTGTGCTTCCCGGCATAGTGTTTCAATTGTCTTGGTAGAGGGCGGCATGTCGGGGCTTCCTATTCCCAGACTGATGACGTCTTTGCCTTCGGCATTCATCTGTGCCACTTCTTTCAGTTTCTTCGAGAAGTAGTATTCGCTCACGCTTGCCAGGCGGTCGGCGGGCTTTATTTTAGATGTTTGATTTTCCATCTTCATACTCTCCTAATATTTTAAGTTCTTTGGTTAGCGGACTGATGGCCGCGATAGATTGTTTATATCTCAATACATTGTCGAAAGCGACGTCTACGTAAAACTGGTATTCCCATTCCCGGCCGATGATGGGCAGGGATTGTATCTTTGTCAGGTTGATGCGATAGAAGGACAGGATGGACAATACTTGTGACAGGCTTCCTTCCGTATGCGGCAACGTGAATACCATGCTCGCCTTATCAACGTCTTTATTGCGGTGGCGGTTCAGTTCGTCCACCTGCCAGGGGTCGGCCACTACCAGAAAACGGGTGAAGTTGTGCTTGTTCGTCTCGATGCCTTCTTGCAGCACCTTCATTCCATAGCGCTCGGCGGCGGCTTTGGAGCAGATGGCGGCGTGTCCTTTCAGATTCTCTGTCTTGATAATCTCTGCGCTCAGGGCGGTATCTTCGCCTTCCACTACTTTGATTCCGGGGTGTTGGCTGAGGAACTCGCGGCATTGCATCAGGGCAATGGGGTGAGAGTTGACTTCGGTGATGTCGTCCCAATCTTCGTCGGGCAGGCAGACAAAGCTGTGGGATATGCGTAGTTTGTATTCTCCTACGATTTGCGCTCCGCTTTGTCGCAGCAACTCGTTGTTGTGCAGCAAGCTACCTGCAATGGTGTTCTCTATCGCCAGCATACCGATGGTCTGACTATCTTTCTTGACAGCGGCAAACACGTCTTCAAAACTGGCGCAACAGATTAACTCTATTTCTTCTCCCTCGAAGTACTTGTGTGCGGCAATGTCATGATACGAGCCTAATGTTCCTTGGATAGCTACCTTTTTCATTCTATTTGTTATCTTGGTTATATTACAAAAAAATCCCGCGTCCATACGATGGAGCGGGATTCAGTATATTTACTTACTTAGTTCTCTATTCAGTTCTTAAGCATCACTGTCACTTGACACATACAAACTCCCGCTCTACTTTCTGGCTAAAGTAAAAGTAAAAAAAGA
>JAUUPT010000008.1 GCA_030843315.1 Bacteroidaceae bacterium
GATTTCGCCCATCAGTGCTTCAAAATGCGCCTCAATGTGCTTACGGCTCATCTTATCTGTTTCCAGACCGGTTGCTTCGGGATCTGCCGGGCTGTTAGTCACACCGGTGGGGCACATACCCATACGCATAACTGTCCAGTCTCCGGCAGGGGCATCCCATTCCAGCCGGTCTCCTTTCAAACAAGCGGAAATATCCAGTACCTGCTTCGGGTCTATTGCCAAAGAGGCGTCATCCAGTACCGGTTGCTCCCGCCATTGATATTCTTTCCAATAAGGGAGAGGCGTTTGATACATTTTAGCTAATAGCTTCTCCGGATAGCGTTCTACCAAGGGTTGGGATAGTAATTCAATATTCTCCAACTCATATTTGCCTGTCGCCGGTTCTAATTCCAGGCGGAAGTTCCTGCCCACCGTTGCCGGCACCGAAATAACGACCGGAGCATAAGGTTCAAACCCAACATTCAGAGCTGGATTGAAACGAGAAATACTGAACTCCGACAATAACCGGTACTGATTCTTTTCTTTCACCCATAAGCGCGCCTCTGCCTCAATAGCCTTCTCCGAGGGATATACCCGGACGCTCCTTAATGTAAAATCGGTAGCCGAAGAGAAGTCTATACCAGCAGGTTTACCGGACAATGGAGATAGAGCAACCCTACCGGACGATAACACAGCCGTCTCCTTACTTGCCGGAAATGCAATGACTCTGACATCCTGAAAGTCATCGGCAGGCTTTTCCATAGCTAAGTCAACTTTCTGCCCGCCCGATACCCGGCAACTGACAGAAGTCAGATATCTCATCGCTTGTTCGGGCTTTACCCACGGTCCGCCCGACTGGCTCCATCCCGGAGAATTGAAAATACCGATTTCAATTCCCAGTTCCGTGGCCGTCTTTAAAGCAGTATGTAGTATCTTCCACCATTCATCGCTACCAAAAGCAACTTTAACATAAGGTGTATTCATGGAGTTATCGCCGATGCAGCCTATAAAAGCGCGGTTGATGCCGGCTTTCTTCATGGCATGCAAGTCCTTCACGACTCCTTCTTCCGATACATTTCCTGCCATCCAGTACCAATAGACTGACGTCTGAATCTGCTCCGGCGGATTCTTGAAGTCAGCCTCCAACGTATCTTCTGACGACTTACAACCTGCGAGTGCAAAGAAGAAGGACAGGCCAAGCGCTATCTTGCAATATATTTTCTTCATACTAATCCCCCCATAAAGTATTCGGAGTATTTCCCATCTCCAGTTCCAGAATGCCTCCCGCCATTATATCCTTATAGTCTAAATAGCACTTGGCATAATTCTGCCCATTCAGCCGTGCAGACTGGATATAAAGATTCTTAGCCGAGTTCTTATTCGCTTTTATAACGAACGTTTTCCCTTCGCCTACTTGAATCTCTATTGTCTCAAAGACAGGGCTGGTTATCTCATAACGGGTATCTCCCGGACATACCGGATACAACCCGCAGGCAGACAGGACATACCAGGCGGACATCTGCCCGACATCTTCGTTGCCAACCAATCCTTCTACCTTATTATGATAAGCATTCTCACAAATGAAGCGAGACCATTTTTGTGTCTTCCACGGTTGTCCCAAGCGGTTATAGAGATAAGGCACATGATGAACAGGTTCATTGGCATGGTTATAATAAACGTTCCACAGGAAGTCAGCCGGTGTCTTGGCAAACATGGTGTCCAAGTCTGCAATCACTTGTTCCGTACCTCCCATGAGTTCCACCATACTTTGTATATCATGAGGAACGAACCACCCTTGCTGAAGTTCATTGCATTCTATGCAGCCATACCATTCCTGCAACTTTCCGTTCGCAGGCCAGGCTTCAAAAGAGCCATCCGCCTCTCGCGAGCGAAAACTGTGTTTCTCCTTATCGTACAGATTCTTATAAGACTGGGACAGCTTGGCATAATGTTCCGCATCTTCATGCTTGCCCAGAGCTTCTGCCAGGCGGGACATGCACCATTCCGTATAAGCATATTCCAAAGTCTTGGAAATACCGTTCGGATTAAGCGCATATCCCAATTCCGCATTTCCAAACATTCTGGAAGTCTTATCCGCATATTCATACGCCTTTTCCATGTCGAACCGGCAAATACCTTTGGCATAAGCATCCGCCAATACAGAAATGGCAGGATTGCCCAGCATACAGCCACTATAAGCATTCATGAGTTCCCATCGCTCATAATAGCCACGTCCGCTTTCTTCTGCCATAGTAGTCAGAGACATCAATAAATCATTTACCAGTTTAGGGTCGATGATAGTCTGCAAAGGCATCTGGCTACGGAATACATCCCATCCGCTGAAGATGGTTCTCTTTACAAACTGATCGGATTCATGAGCTTGTCCATCCGCTCCCATGTACTTTCCATCTACATCGGTAAAGATTCTCGGATCAATCATGGTATGATACAGAGAGGTATAGAATACTTTCCTCTGTTCATCAGTGCCTCCCTGGACTTTGATCTTCGACAAGGCATCATCCCATAAATTCCGGGCTTGTTCCCGCACTCCATCAAAGTTCCAGTCTGTAATCTCCGCTTTAAGGTTCTTTTCGGCACCGGCTTCACTGACGTACGAGATTCCCGATTTAAACAAGACCTCCTCGCCCGCCTTTGTTTCAAATTCAGTGAAGAAACCGATGTGTTCCCCCTCGTACTCTTCGGCATTATACATGACTGCAGCATCTGCCGTCAGCCATTGGAATTCAGGGCTTTCCACAAACTCAAGTTTCCGGCTTCGTCCCTCCGGTATCTTGACGCTCCACACTCCGAATGTCTTCAGAGGTTTGGAGAACTCGGCATAGAAGTATACGGTATAGTTGGCGTTTCCTTCTCCGTTTCCCCAACCTCCCCCGTCGGGAGTACATTCCATCCGACCGGAAATAGTATGGTCATCGACTACCTTAACGGCCTGCAAGGTAGAAGTACCTCCAACCCGGCGAGCCAGGTCTATCTGTATCCGCGATTGCTCACTTTCGGGATAAACCAGTCGCAGCATACCACAGTGGGGAGTGGCAGTAGCTTCAACCTCTACCTGATAGTCAGTCAGCAGAACTTTGTAATATCCGGCACCCGCTTCTTCGGAACTTTTATCATAGCGCGACCTGTATCCGACTACGCCATTCTCTTTTCCCGAGTTTGTACGCATAGTACCCACCGTCGGCATAACCAACAAATTGCCCAAGTCACCGCCCCAACCGATGCCGCTCATCTGCGTAAAAGCAAAACCCTCTATCGTTTCGTGTTCATAACTATATCCCGAGCCATTATCCCCTCCGGTTATCGTATTAGGACTTACCTGAACCGCCCCAAAAGGAGTCGTTGCCCCGGGAAATGTTTTTCCCAGTCCATGATAAGCTCCGGCAGCCTCTGTATTTGTACTTGCCCCGATAAAGGGATTTACGTAGTCCGACAAACGGGCGGACTCATTCCGACAAGAGTGTAAAGAGCATGAAGCACAGATGGCCAATAAGATTATAAACTTTCTCCCCATACGTTCTCCAGATTAGAGTTTAACCAGCTCCACCTTCAAGGCCTGCGGCTTATTCATCTTGTAGATGCGGTTCACCAAGTCCAACTGTTCACTCTCGTTATCATCGCGAACACTCTTGTACATGAAACGCAACCAGTAGTCTTTCAGCATATTGACGAAAGGGTTCGTCTTGCGATTCTCCAACATCAGATTAACCGCTTTCTCATTACTTGCCCACAACAGTCCTTTATCGCGCATCAAGTTATATTCCATCCAGTAGTATTCACGCATCTCACGCTCCATAAACCAGCGCATTTCATTCAGCTGGCGTATCTGCTGTGCTTGCTCATTCTGAGGGGTATTGCCATAGGCAGCCAGGTTGACACCGCGTTTCAGTTCACCGGCCGTCAAGCGGGCTATCGTTTTTCCGCCTATCTTCAACAGATAATAACCATCTTGCAGACCTTTCACGGCGAGTCCTTCGTAGTTCATCTCGTCCATAAACGGGATGACGTTCAAGGCATCGGCCTGTGTGTGCAGCTCGTTGTCATGATGACTCGCATCTATCGGGAAAGGCAATGAATTGGCAAGATAGGTGAAGCTCACGCTTTCGGGAGAAACAACCAGATTGGTAACCTCGCAGTTCTCCGAACGGTTTACGGCACGGGACGAAGCGTCGATGGCAACATCGGCAACCGGCTTATCAGTCAGCCCCTGGGCTTTCAGAAACAAGTAGGCCATTACCAAATGTCCGTCCGTTGTAGGATGGATACGGTCTCCGCCACACAATGTGAATGTAGAATCAGCCTGTTGTTCACGCTTGTTGATTTCCGTCATCGGACGGTTGAAGTCTACATAACCCCAGTTATTCGCTTGTGCTCTTTCTTTCAAGAAGTCGGAAACGTCCTGAATCAGTTTGTTTTTCCCGGGGAAAGACACTTTATTGAAACAGGAAGTCTCGTCGTAGGGCGAACTGCCTATTAACACTTTCTGAATCTTAGGATACTTCTTGTAGGCTTCCTCTATCACCTTATAGTCATTGCAAGAGGTTTCTATATTTTTACGACCGATACTCTCATTCTCGGGAAGGGTATAATTCATATAACCCGTGTCGTTCATACCGAAGGAAAGCGTTACCACAGTCGGTTTGTGCTCGAAAACTTTATCCAGCCGTTGGGACATTTGCTTAGCTACATCACCGCCGACGCCTTCATTGAAAACATCAATACGCCGGTTGGGGAAGTGCGTCATGTAGTACAGCCAGATATACGAGTGATAATGGCCTCCACACGTAATGCTGTTCCCGACAAAAGCAACCCGTTCACCATCTTTAAACTCCGGAATGCTCTGAGAATGCATCCCATTAATACCCATCAATAAGCAAAATGCTATAACTATAAATTTCTTCATTTTATTCTTCTTTATTGGTAAATACTCTCCCGAAGAATGCATAGCCAAGACTTCACTTCTATTACAATAAAAGCGGACATGCACAATTGTTCTTTGTGTCTGTAAATGAGCCTTATATATTTTTACTAAAAACCAGTCGGAGTTTTAGTAAATCTTCGGGAGATTTTTACTAAAAACTCAACTGATTTTTAGTAAAAAAGAAACCAGAATATTTCTATTAATTATATTTATTGACAAACAGTTACAAAGACTCAAATTCTATATCATATATACCCGTGTCTAATTCCAGATATTGTTTGTCCGACTTAACTTCTTTTCCATTCACGATACCGCCGTGAGCGTTATTAGGAATAGCAACACTTGCCTTCACTCCTACCGGCAAAACGACATGCATCATTAAACGGTTGTCTTTCAATTTCCAGTTTACAATGATAGTTCCATAAGGAGATTCTTTGGTTGTATTTGCCCAAGTCACTCCCTGCGGTATCTGCGGTGCGATGAACACATGCCGGTAACCAGGGTTCGAGTCATCGGTACGGATACCGCCGACTGCCTGATAGAACCAGTTGCCAATACCGTTATAGCAGTTATGCACACGACTACGCTCTCCATTCCAATATTCCCACGTAGTGGTAGCACCATTATTGAGCATATGCAGGTATCCCGGATAATCTGGCTGCTTCAGCATACCGTACATGAAATCGACTTCCTTGTTCCGAATAGCCCAGTCCGTGAGAATGGGAACACCTACAAGACCTACACCAATATGCCCTTTGTACTGATTGGCGGAACGGGCGATCATCTCCTGCTTTACCTTGCCATAGAGTGCTTCGGGCACTACTCCCACAAGCATCGGATAAGCCATATCGAGCTGCGAGCCTGTGGCATAGATATTTTCTTCGTTGTTATAGAATGTCTGATGAATCAGGGCGTTCAGTTTCTCCTTGCGTGCAGCAAATGCTTTCGCATCATCTTCATGGCCCAATGCAGCCGCTATCTGGCACATAGCATAAAGACAGTCGCTGATGAAGCAGTTGTTTACCAGGTCTATAGACTTCTGATTTCCACTATCCACTCCCATTGGAGCCAACCAGTCTCCCAGATACCAATCACGGTAAGACGTATCAGGCCAGCGCTTCAACAAGCCGTTCACTGTGTACTTGTCCACATAGCCGAACCACTTCTTCATATTGTCGTAGCACTGTTCCAGCAAACGGCTATCCCCATAGTTCACATAAGCACGCCATGGAGCCAATACGATGAATCCGCACCAATAAGGGCCGCCACCGCCACCACCGGCAGGAGCCACATGGGGCAATCCGCCGTCTTCGCGCATGACATCTTTCCATGCCTGCAACCAATTAATATAGGTAGGAGCAGCATCGTACATCGTTTGGAATACCTGTGTGGACGAATTGCCGTCACCACCGTAACCGGCACGTTCCAAATGCGGGCAGTCCACCATATAACCGCTGAAGGTAAGGCAACGGAGCGTATAATTCACCATATCATGTATGGCATTCAAGTCCGCATCCGAACAAACAAAAGTAGATGCGGGACGATAATCACCGTGCACCAGGTAAGCCTTTATCTGTGCAGGCTGCGGATGGTAAGGCAAATTGGAAATCTTGATGTAACGGAAAGCATGGTGATGGAACTTATTGCAGAATACGTCACCCGCCTTGCCGGAAGCAATGTAGAGGTCGCTCTCTCCTTGTTCTTCAATGCTGCCATCGGCTTTCATAAAGTCACTATAAACCGCCGTTATCTCATGTCCTTCGGGTAATCGGGGAATTTGCAGTTCAAACCATCCCGTCAGTACCTTGCCCATGTCCACCAGCCACGTGTTGTTACCCAAGGCAGTGATGCTCTTTGCAGTCAAAGTCTCCTGAATCTTGTTTGGTTCGCACATTTGCGGGGTGGCTCTGCGTTCGTTGATACTTACCTCAGCAGCAGGCTTCCATTGCAGCTTATCCAATTCTTCTGTCGTAAGGTTCGCAGGAAGCATACGGGCATCTATCCGTTCGCCACCGAAACGCAAGGCATTCCAGGTTCCCATATCGATATACCCGCTCTCACGGCCCATCCATGTGGCATCCGTTGCGAACAGAGTATTCCATTTCCCGGCTTTCAAAATATCCAACTCGGCTCTTACTACCGGGCCATCGTGCTCGGCTTTAAAAGTGGTTTTCTTGTACCAACCTTTGCCCAGCCACAAGAGAATCTCATTCTTACCGGATTTCAAAAGGGATGTTACATCGTAGGTCACAATCAAGGAATGCTTGTCTAATTGCGAAACGCCCGGTGACAGAACCGAAGCATCAGCCTTTTTACCATTGACGTACACCTCATGATATCCCAAGGAATTGACATGTAAAAAAGCGGTGGCAGGTTTATCCACCGTGAACGACTTCCGCAGCAAAGGCGAATTTATGCTACTTCCGTCAAGACTGATAAATTTTCCCTGCAATCCGTCTCCTTCCAATACGCCAACGGCAAAACGCTGAATAGGACTCCATTCCGAAGTCTCTCCTTTCTCATTACCCACGCGCACACGCCAGTAGCATAACATGCGCGATTTCAATCCTTTACCTTTATAAGGAACCATGACGGAAGCATCGGATTCCGACTTACCGGAATTCCATAAATCCGCTTTTCCCCGAGACAACCCAAGGCTGTCTGTGCCCACTTGTATCTCATAGTATTGCTGACGCATAGGAACGTCACACAACACCTTCCAACTGAAATGCGGACTTACGTTGTCTATCCCGATGGGATTACTCAGATTCTCGCAACGAAGGTCGTCAAGGAGAATCGTACTTGCCATGGAGAACTGAACACCCATCAAGCAGAACAATAATAAAAAAAAGCCTTTCTTCATAACTATTGAATTACTAAAAAATAAATACCCGCAGGATAAAAGAGTCCTAAAACAAATACATGTATTTCTTACTTTCTTTTATTCCTCCGGGTATTTCATTAAACCATTATATCACTCTGTTACCAGCCTGGATTTTGCTCCAGCTTAACGTCTTTATTGGTATCGATTACACTTTGAGGTATCGGCCACAAATTGAACTTCTTATTTGCAAGTGTTGTGCGGGCTTTATCCCAGTAGGCATATTTTTTGATGCGGTCTATTGCCACTGTGCCCCCCATACGAAGCAAAGTATTCCAACGGTGCTCTTCATAAACCAGCTCACGTGCACGTTCATCCAAAATCAAATCCAAGTCAACATCCGATGCCGTTACAAGATAATTGCATTGTGCTCTTTCTCTCAACATATTAATGTCGGAAGCAGCACCGGCATTGTCCCCTAAACGCCACTTCACTTCGGCACGCAATAAAATCGTCTCCGGCAAACGAATCAGATAATCATCTCTAAAGAGGCGGGCACGGTCGTCACCTGCATCAAGACCTGTGTATTTATCTGTTGCAACTTTACATGAAAGCGGGAATAAATAAGTCTCGGCCTGAACATGGCCTTCTTTACCTTCCTGATACAAGATATTCCAAGGCACAACTTTTCCATAGTATTCTTTCCCTTTCTGGTTTCCTACGAAAGTTCTTCTCAGTACAGCTTCAGAGTTACGCATGTCATCACTCCATTTTCCCTCATAAACAACGTCACGAGTATAGAAAGTCGGCATTACACAAGTAACCCCCTGTCCACCGACATCCTCCAAGTTTCCCATCAGTTCGCCTTGTACATCACGAGCTACCGGACTATAGTTACAAGAGTGTAAGAGGCAATTAGACGAATATCCTTGCTTATATACATCCAAATCTATTTGAGAGACCCAGATGGCTTCTGTGTTACCATTTTGATAATCTTGATTTCCCTCTTGGAACAAGTCCCAAAAGACATTGCCTTCGATGTGTACTCCGGCAGATTCATAAGAATGCTCAGCCGTTTGATCCTGTACCGACGTAGCATAATAGTAAACCGGATTTTCGTTCATACGAGTTCCGAAGCGATTCGTCATCAAACGATATGTGCCACCATCAATCACGGCATTTGCGTATTCCAATGCCTTTCTAAATGATTCAGTGCCATCTTGACCTTCTTCCTTCATTGCTACACCTTTATCTATATAAAGCTGACATAAAAGATGCTGTGCAGCTCCTTTCACCAATCGACCGGCTTCTGATGATGTTTCCGGCAAGAGCAGGGCATACTCCATATCCTCAATTGCAAACTGATAAGTCTCTATACGGGTGCTGCGTTGATAATCGTATCGAGGGGTATTCGTAGGTTCTTTCACAAGAGGAACACCTCCAAACACCTCACCTAAATTCATGTATGCATACGCCCTGAAAAAACGTGCCTCGGCAAGAGTCTGGTTTTTATCGTCTTCAGAATCCCAAGTCACTTTATCGGCTGCATTTATGGCAAGATTGGCGGAATTAACGATCCTATAAAATTCTGAATAAACTTCATTATAGACATTGTAATCCGCACCCAACTTGCTATAATCATTCATACTTTGGGCATCACGGCCATTAGGAACATCAAACATATCCGTACCATTATTTCCCTGGTAGAAGTGCCTCGGCGAAAACTGCATCATATCGGAAGTAGAGAACATATTGCGACATCTCTCATAACATCCCGTAATAACCTGTTTCACCTGATTGGAACTCTTGAATACATTTTCTATTGTATATGAAGATTCAGGCTTTTCCCGCAAAAAGGCGGAATCGTTGCAACCGACTATTACGATAGAGGACAATGCAATCAGCCCAACATTGATTTTATATTTTAAAGCTTTCATAAATTATTAGAATATTAAATTAGAAACTAATATTTGCACCCAAAGAGAAGCTTGTGGATATCGGGTATATATTCGACAAAATAGTACTGCCCAATTCCGGATCACCACCTTCCCAGCCTGTAATTGTAAACAAGTTCTTACCGGAGAAGTAAACTCTCAAATTATTAATTCCAAAGTTCTTCACTTTAGCCGAATCAAAAGTATATGATAATGTTATGTCTTGCAGACGGACAAACGAACGGTTCTGTAATCCCTTGAAGCGACCGTCTCCGGCAAAGGATGCAATCGGATATTTATTACTTGGGCGTTCTTCTGTCCAATAAGGGATATACATATTGCTTGAATACTGACCGCCACCGCCGCCACCAGCCAGGAAAGCCGGAATATTCTCACCAACATAGTAACCATTACCGCCAAATGTACCGGTCAACATAAAGTATAACTCAAAATTCTTCCATGATACAGTATTTCCTAAACTCATCTTGAAACGAGGGTCCTGTGTCCCAAGTATTGTACGGTCCTCAACACCAATCGTACCATTACCATCCAGATCCACATATTTCGGTGTTCCGGGACGAGCGCCGTTAGCTTCCATGTATTTCGTGTCGTCTTTCTGTACGATACCGTCAACTTTATAGCCAAATACAGAATGTATGGAATGTCCGATAAACAAGTTGTTACCCAAATCGTCATCTTCTTTTCCGTCACCATCCATATCATCACCATACAAATGGATTAGCTTGTTACGATTCAACCAGAAAGTCAGATTTGAATCCCATCTCCAGTCTCTGGTCTGGACATTTACAGAATGGATATTAAGTTCCACACCGCGGTTAGCAACTTCTCCCATAGTAGACTTCATCTGCGTAAAACCAGTCATAACCGGAATGGTACGGTTAAAAATCTGATCCGTTGTTTTCGACAAATAAACATCCAAATTGACAAACAAGCGATTGTTCAACCAAGCCGATTCAAAACCAAAGTTCCATGAGTCGGTTGTTTCCCAACCTAAGCCACTATTACCCAATGTGTTTTGTTTAATACCAAATGAAGGTATACCGGTATTACCAAACGGATAGGCGATGCCTCCACCGGGACCGATCACAGCCTCAGACAGAGTTCCATAAGGATTGATACCTTGGTTACCATTTCTACCCCAAGACAGCTTAAGTTTCAAGTCATTCAAGAAGCTAACTTTTTCCATGAACTTCTCATGAGTAACTCGCCATGCACCACCGAAAGCGTAGAAATTACCCCACTTGTTTTCTCCACCAAATACAGAGGCACCATCTCTACGATAAGAAGCAGTGAGATAGTAAGCATCATCGAAAGAGTAGGACGCACGGGCAAAATAACCGGCATTTTTACGTCTGGTAATGCCTGTAGTCGTTTTTTGAGTTGTTGCATATTGCAAACCATCCATTCCTAATAGAGAATTACCGTTTGCCACATAATCACGTCCTTCAAGTTTATCCCATCTGTCAGTCTTGCTATCGCGAGTAGCTACTGCTGTCAAATCAATGGTGTGCTTACCGAAAGTGTTTTTATAATTTAAGATGTTATCCACAACCCAACTATTCGTCTTGCTTATCTGATAATATCCATTGGCTGAACCTAACTTTGAATATATCGTACTCTCTGAATAACGTGATTCGTCATCATACGGTCCTTGCGGAACATAATAACCTTCATGATAAAAGTCGCCACCATCATTTACATTCATATAAGCAGAGTAATTCATCCGATAACTCAATCCTTTCACCCAAGGCAATTTAACAACAGCATGTGCATTGATCCGGAAAGTTCTTCTCAAATCCAGATTATCACGAGTACCGGATTCCGAATCCCACAAAGGATTCACAAATTCATTAGATCCTGTAGGTTGTTTTTCTAGAAGAGTATGTGCTGCATCACGATACATCATATCATAAGGACCAAAAAGAACCGCCCTACTATAATCAGCTCCCACACCTGAATAATCAGAGTATGTATAAGAAGCATCCGTTCCTATCTGTAACCAATCTGTGATATCTGTACTAATCTTACCCATCACCGTCACACGAGAGAAATCATCGCCCAATATAATGCCATTATTATCCGTATAAGAAGTTGACAGATAATAGTTCATCTTTTCACTGGCGCCTGCAACCGAAACCTGATAATCTTGTAACCAGCCTGTACGTGAAATTTCATCTAACCAATTCGTTTCATGTCCGGCCTCGTAATTCTCTCTCTGCTGAGCACTCAAGAAACTATAATCACCAAAACCGGATTTATCGCAAATCATCTGCAAATATTGTTCACCGTTCATAAACTCCGGTTGACGGTGCCAGCTTTGCATTGTACCTGAAACATTCAAGTTGATCATCGGCTTACCCTGTTTTCCTCGTTTAGTTGTAATGCTGATTACACCATTGGCAGAACGGGAACCGTAAGCAGCTGCCGAAGTAGCATCCTTCAAAACATCAATTGAAGCAATGTCATTAGGATTAATATCGTTCAGATTTCCTAAGAAGATAACACCATCCACAATCAACAATGGGTCGTTATTTCCCGATATGGAGTTTTGTCCTCTGACCAGCATAGAAGGCTGTCCACCGGCACTATTGCTGGCACCGATATCCAAACCGGAAACACTACCTTTCAATGATTCCAAAGCATTAGTATTGGACACCAGAGCCACTGGAGAATTTTCCAATTTCAAAGAAGATACAGAACCGGTGAAATCTTTTCGTGTAGTGGTTCCATAACCGATAACCACGACTTCATCCAAGAGTTGCGTATCTTCCCTTAGAGTAACTGCAAGCGTCTTTCCAGCCTGTGCCTTCAATGTCTGAGTCTCATAACCGATGTAAGAAACCTCCAAAGTCGAATTAGAGGAGGCATCCAAGGTAAAATTACCGTCAATATCGGTAGTTGTACCTATGGATGTGCCCTGCACCTTAATGGTAGCGCCGATCACCGGTTCACCATTAACATCTACGATGCGTCCCGTCACTTTGCCCTGCTGTGCAGAAGTTACTACGGACTGCGCTTTCTTTATAATGATCTTTTTACCTTGAATTTCATAACTTAATTCGTTCTGCCCTTGCAGAATCTGTTTCACGACTTCTTCTATAGTAGCATCTTTTGCTGATACGGAAACGCGTTTCTTTGTGTTTACATCAACTGATGAAAAAACGAATGAATATCCGGACGATTTCTTTAATTGCTCCATCGCCTCCTTTACAGTTACATTATCGGTTTTCAGAGTTATGTCCTGTGAAAAAACCGATAAGTTAAAGCAAAGCGCTGCCGAGGCTATTAACATAGCCCTTTTAAAATATCTCATAATTCTCTTGATTTTTAATTAAATAACTGGGATAATAATAAGACTATTTAAAGAATTGCTATCTTTGCATAATCTAAACTCAAGATAGTCTATCAAGGCAACTTGATTTTTTAATCCGGGGGATGTGGCCGCATCCTCCGCTTTTTTATTATTCAAGTGCCTTCACTGTGTTAACCGGAAGGATTTGTCTTCATGTTTTTAGCGTTTTAAGGTTCAACAATTATATCTATTCACTGAAAATCAATCAATACAATATATATTTATCATTTTCATGACGATACTTCATTCTGTTTGTAGAAGCTATCGTTTGAAGCACTTCGTCAATTGTATTTCCTATTATTTTAAAGCTGCCGTAAAAGCGTTTGTTCTTTAAAGAATCGGCAACCTCTATTTCTGCATTATAACTTCGCATCAGCTTCTTGGCAATATCTTCCAGCAACTCTTCATCAAAGAACAGCTCATTCCTCGACCAGGCATTTGCATATTCCACATTGGTCTTCGATCTCTTCATGATGCCCGTCCGCTTATTAAGAACCATTTTCTCCTGCGGAGCCAGGTAGAGCGTAGCCATATTCTTCAGCCGATTGTTCAAAGCTACTTTGCCTTCCATCAGATTCACTGTCACTTCCTCATCTTCTGCGTAGTTCTTGAAATTGAATTTTGTGCCAAGTACCTTCAGATTCAGTTCTTTCGTTTTTACTTCAAAAGGTATTTTCTCATTCTTAGTAACCTCAAAATAGCCTTCCCCTTCCAAACATATCTTTCTGTCGTCTACACCGAATCCTTGTGAATATACAATCCTGGAACCGGCATTCAACCACACCAGTGTACCATCCGGCAAATACAATTTGGTACGTGCACCCAGCGGAGCCTCAACAATCATATCTGCAAAAGTATGCTTAACAGTTTCTTTCCCTTGCCAGTAAGCTCCCAAAGGCAACAGCAGAATCAAGACAACAGCAGCTACACGATATACTGTCTTCCAGGAGAAACGGCGAACATGATTCTGCTTTTCTTCTGCCTTGGCAATCCGTTGTTTGAACAAGCCGAACGCTTTATCTTTATTAAAAGATGTTTCATCACCCGATACTCCTGAAGAGAACCAGACTTCCAGCTGATTCCGTACATAAATACGATTAGCCTCTGACTCCATACTCCAGCGTTTTAGTTCGGCAAAGGATTGTTCATCCAATGTGCCGGATAAGTATGATGCTATCAGTTCATCTATATCGCTATGTTTTTCTTCTGTATACATATATCAAGTGCGTTTATAAGTAAGACAAAAAAGAGAACATTTAGGGTAGTCTGAAAATGAAGTTTTTTTCATTCTCCCAAAAACACACAAAGAACCAATAGTTTCAAATAGTCGCCCATATGCGACTGAATGGACGCCAAAGCATTCTTTATATGATACTTTACCGTATTCACGGATATATCCAAATCGGAAGCAATCTCTTCATACTTCTTTTGTTCGAAGCGGCTCTTCTTAAAGACTGCGCGGCATTCTTTCGGAAGGTCTTCAATGCATTGGGATAGTTTTTCTTCCAGTTCCTGTTCCAGTAATGTTCCTAACGGATGGTTATCGTCTACAAAAACGGTATCCAAGAAGTCCATATTTTCGGGAAGCATGAAAGAAGAAAAACGAAGTTCCTGCCGATGAGCCAACGAATTCAGTTCATTCAAGCAACGGTTGCGCACAGCACGCATCAAGTAGGCACGGATGGAGTAAGTTATTTCAATATCAGCACGATGCTCCCATAGATAGAAGATAACATCGTCCACAATTTCTTCTGCCAAAGAAGAATCCTCCAGCAATTGGTACGCAAAACGGCAAAGAAGGACGTAATGGCAGTCGTATATCTGTTTAAACGCCTTTTCGTCTCCTTGCTTCAGTTTTTCAATCAAGTGTTTTTCCATTTGTATTACAAAAACCGTATTGTTCGTTTTGCGTGACCGGTTGTTAGATTAAGGCAAAAGTAGTGATTTATAAGATATATAATAAAACTAATCCGAGAAAAAGATGAATCTATCTCAAATTAAGTTTAATACTCTCATTAACCAAATTGCCTTCACCTCTACGCACTGTTCCTTTATAGAGAACCTCGACTTTGACCTTACCCAAATCCACATGTCCTTCTCCTTTCGTATCCGTCAGCTTCAGAATCAAGCTCTTCCCTTGCAGTTCTGCCTCAAATGAGAATAGCTTGTAATCGCCCTTCCTGAACTCCCAACCTTCACCTTCATCCCAATAAAGAGTTCCTTTGGCTTTTCCGTTTTCGTCCGGGCAAACGACTAATGTCAACGGGGCAAATGAGTTCTCATTTACATTCTGAATAACTGCGCCTACCGGTACGATGGATCCTCCTCTTACTTTCAGGTCAGCCTGATACTTGCTTTTCGTATCACCTTTAATCAAAGACAAGTTTTCCCAGATACCTTTAGGCAAGACCGGATTCCTGGCAAATGCCGGAATCACCAGAATATCCGTACCACACAGAAAGGCCTGTTCCTCGGCACGAAGGTCCGCATCTTTCACATCGGCAAAGAAAACCGGAGCCATCACCGGTTGTCCTTCGGTATGCGCTGCATAAAAAGCAGTATATATATAAGGTAGCAGACGGTAGCGGCGTTCTATTGCCATGCGCGATTCTTTCTCAATCGCTTTTCCAAAAGCCCAAGGCTCCTTGTTGTTCGTATCGCACGAAGCATGACCGCGTGCAAAGGGGAAGAAAGCGCCGAAACCAAGCCAGTTAGCCCATAAATCGGCAGAAGTATTTCCAGCAAAGCCGCCTATATCGGGACCATTGAACGGTTGTCCGGAGAGTCCTAATGTCACAGACATCGGAACAGACAGTTTCATGTGTTCATAAGTAGCCTCGTTATCACCCGTCCACGTGGCGGCATAACGTTGTCCACCAAGCGTATTGGAACGCGACAGCAGAAATGGGCGACGCTCGGGATGCACAGCCAATATACCATCATAAGAAGCCTCTACCATCAACCGTCCATAAGCATTATGATAGAGCAGATGAGTGCCGGTAGGCAAATTGCCGCCACCAAGATGGATATTGCTCTCTGGCATTGTTCCACCGGCAGTGCCAAATACGGACGGCTCGTTCATGTCATTCCAGATGCCGTCTATGCCGTTAGCCATGAAATCTTTATAAAGAGTTCCCCACCAGGCGCGCGTTTCGGGACGCGTAAAGTCGGGAAAAGCGCAATCTCCGGGCCAAACCTTGCCATGATATTCATTTCTATAAACATCGCGCACAAACACGTCGTTCTCTTTTCCGCTTTTATAAACGAAGTAGTTATCATCCACCTTTACACCCGGGTCTATCATATACACGGAACGAAATCCCTTGCCATGCAGGTAATCGTTGATGTGACGGGGATTGGAGAAAAGTTTCTTGTCGATAGTGAATATACGGAACTCATCCATATAGTTAATGTCAAACCAGATTACATCACACGGAATCTTCTTCTCACGGAATGTATCAGCTATTTCCTTTGCCCGGCTTTCGGGGACATAGGAGAACCTCGACTGATGATATCCGAGCGACCATCTGGGTGGCATACTGATGGTACCGGTCAGTTCCGCCAGTCCCTTCAATACTTCCTGCGGGGAATTGCGGTCTATAATATAGGTACGGAACGGAGCACCTTCCGTATTGAATTCTATTTTATCGGAGTTGGTTATCAGCTCTGCCTTCCAGAAGCTGTCGAACAAGACACCGAAAGCAGTGCCATCCGGGCGTACCCCCAGTACCCACGGATGAGTCTGATAAAGACGTGCTCCATCGTCCACCCGGTACATACCGTTATCGGTATTCCACATTTTTATCTTCTGTCCATTGCGAAGCAGCGGACCGGTAACCTCACCGCCACCATACAAGCTGCTTCCTTCCGGGACGTCCAGCGAAGCATTCGCTTTACCATCTATCAAAGTATATTGGGGTATCAACATCCAGTTCGCAGGAACTTCCCCCACTTTCACCGGTTCCTGTGCCAACATCAGCGACGGAGTTCGCGATGCATCATATCCCTGGGGAACAAATTCTACAATCCTGTCCCCTACTAATGTTTTCTTCTCAATATGGATGTTACCTGCCCATGCAACCTGGGCGACGAGCAATAGAGCAACTACCCGCAACAGTGAAAGCTTCTTTTTCATTATGTCTATGTATTTTTCAGATATAGTTATAGGTATAGACAAAAATAAAGGAGGAGAGGGTAGTCAAAAATGAATATTTTTCTGCATATTACACCTCTTTTCCTGTATTCCGTCAAAAGAAATATTCATTTCCTGAATAAAAACACTGTTTCTTAGTATAAAAAGAATAAAAATCATGCATATTATGCATATTCTTTCCAAAATAATCCCTACTTTTGCCCCGCAATTAGAATAATTATACAGAAACATGAAGAAGAAAGCGAATCGGTTAGATGCCATCAAGATGATTATCTCAAGCAAAGACATCAGTTCCCAGGAAGAATTGTTGCAAGCTTTGGGGAAAGAAGGCTTTGAGCTGACACAAGCCACCTTATCACGCGACCTGAAACAACTGAAAGTAGCCAAAGCAGCCAACATGAACGGGAAATATGTATATGTATTACCCAACAACATCATGTACAAACGCTCCAACGACCAAAGCCCAAGCGAAATGTTGATGAACAGTGGATTCGTTTCACTTCAGTTTTCAGGCAACCTCGCCGTAATACGTACCCGACCCGGATATGCAAGCAGCATGGCCTATGACATCGACAACCGGGAATGCCCTGCCATTCTGGGCACCATTGCCGGAGACGATACCATCATGCTGGTAGTGCACGAGGCCGCTTCCCACGACGAAGTGCGTAGTTTTCTGTCACAAATCATTCCGAATGTAAAGTAAATGAAGAACGAAAAAAATTATTAATCTAAAGAAAGAAATGGATTCGAAACAAATTGATGTGATGGTGGCTGATGCCTCACATGAAGTTTACGTGGACAAGATTTTGGATACCATCCGGGAAGCAGCCAAGGTACGCGGAACGGGCATCGCAGAACGCACGCACGAATATGTAGCTACTAAAATGAGAGAGGGGAAGGCCATCATAGCCTTGTGTGGAGACGAGTTTGCAGGCTTCACCTACATAGAGAGTTGGGGCAACAAGCAGTACGTGGCAACGTCGGGTTTGATCGTACATCCCGACTTCCGCGGCTTGGGACTGGCAAAGCGTATCAAGACCGCTTCTTTCCGCCTGGCACGCTTGCGATGGCCCAATGCCAAGGTATTCAGTCTGACCAGCGGCGCTGCCGTGATGAAGATGAATACCGAACTGGGATACGTCCCTGTTACCTTCAACGAACTGACCGACGACGAATCGTTCTGGAAAGGTTGCGAAGGTTGTATCAATCACGATATATTGGTAACCAAGAACCGGAAGTTCTGCATCTGCACCGCAATGCTCTACGACCCGAAGTTACATGAAGATGATAAAATTTAAAACTACAAGGATATGGAAAAGAAGAAAAAAGTAGTAGTCGCATTCAGCGGCGGTTTGGACACCTCTTACACGGTGATGTATCTTGCCAAGGAAAAAGGATACGAAGTATATGCTGCCTGCGCCAATACCGGTGGTTTCAGCCCCGAGCAGTTGAAGACCAACGAAGAGAATGCCTACAAGTTGGGCGCTACGAAGTACGTCACCATCGACGTGACACAAGAATATTACGAGAAGAGCTTGAAATATATGATATTCGGCAACGTACTACGCAACGGTACTTACCCTATCTCCGTAAGTTCCGAGCGTATATTCCAGGCACTTGCCATTGCACGCTATGCCAACGAGATCGGAGCAGATGCCATCGCTCACGGTTCTACCGGTGCAGGCAACGACCAGATTCGTTTCGACATGACATTCCTTGTGATGGCTCCGGGTGTGGAAATCATCACCCTGACGCGTGATATGGCGCTGAGCCGTCAGGAAGAAATAGACTACCTGAACAAGCACGGCTTTGCCGCCGACTTTGCCAAACTGAAATACTCTTATAACGTAGGTCTGTGGGGTACTTCCATCTGCGGCGGCGAGATTCTGGACTCTGCACAGGGGTTGCCCGAAAGCGCTTACCTGAAACATTGCGAGAAAGAAGGCAGCGAGCAGTTGCGCCTCACTTTCGAGAAGGGTGAGTTGAAAGCTGTGAACGATGAGAAGTTCGACGATCCTATCCAGGCCATTCAGAAAGTAGAAGAGATTGGCGCTGCATACGGTATCGGCCGTGATATGCACGTAGGTGATACAATTATCGGTATCAAAGGCCGCGTAGGTTTCGAGGCTGCCGCTCCGATGCTGATTATCGGTGCACACCGCTTCCTGGAGAAATACACGCTGAGCAAATGGCAGCAATACTGGAAAGACCAGGTAGCCAACTGGTACGGAATGTTCCTGCACGAAAGCCAATACCTGGAACCGGTGATGCGCGACATCGAAGCCATGCTGACCGAAAGCCAGCGCAACGTAAACGGTACGGCTATCCTCGAACTTCGCCCGCTCGGCTTCTCTACCGTAGGTGTGGAAAGCGAAGACGACCTCGTGAAGAACAAGCTCGGCGAATACGGCGAAATGCAGAAGGGCTGGACGGCAGAAGATGCCAAGGGCTTTATCAAGGTAACTTCTACCCCGCTGCGCGCCTATTATGCAAATCATAAAGACGAGAAAATATAAAAGATAAAACAACATGATAAAAGTAGGAATCATCGGCGGAGCCGGATACACGGCAGGTGAACTGATACGCTTGCTGCTCAACCATCCGGAAGCGGAAATCGTTTTCATCAACAGTTCAAGCAACGCCGGCAATAAAATAACCGACGTACACGAAGGACTGTACGGTGAAACTGACTTAGTATTCACCGACCAGCTCCCGCTGGACGAAATCGACGTACTCTTCTTCTGCACCGCACATGGTGACACGAAGAAGTTCCTGGAAAGCCACAACGTACCCGAAGAGTTGAAGATCATCGACCTCTCCATGGACTACCGCATCGCTTCTCCCGAGCACGACTTCATCTACGGCCTGCCGGAACTGAACCGCCGCGCCACCTGCACTGCGAAGCACGTTGCCAATCCGGGTTGCTTTGCCACTTGCATCCAGTTGGGTTTGCTTCCGCTTGCCAAGCACCTGATGCTGAACGACGACATCATGGTAAATGCCATCACCGGCAGTACGGGTGCAGGCGTAAAGCCGGGTGCAACCAGCCACTTCAGCTGGCGCAACAATAACATAAGCATCTACAAGGCTTTCGAGCACCAGCACGTGCCCGAAATCAAGCAATCGCTCAAGCAGTTGCAGAACAGCTTCGACTCGGAAGTCGACTTCATTCCTTACCGTGGCGATTTCCCCCGCGGCATCTTCGCTACCATCGTAGTAAAGACGAAAGTGTCGCTCGAAGAAATCGTACGCATGTACGAGGAGTACTATGCCAAAGATTCCTTTACCCATATCGTAGACAAGAACATCGACCTGAAGCAAGTGGTGAACACCAACAAATGCCTCATCCATCTGGAGAAGCATGGCGACAAACTGCTCATCATCTCCTGCATCGACAACTTGCTGAAAGGTGCCAGCGGTCAGGCTGTGCACAACATGAATCTGATGTTTAACCTGGAAGAGACTGTAGGTTTACAGTTAAAGCCTTCCGCATTCTAAAAAACATGAAGTTATTCGACGTATATCCCCTCTTCGACATCAACATTGTCAAGGGAAAAGGCTGCCACGTATGGGACGAGAACGGTACAGAGTACCTCGACCTCTATGGCGGTCATGCGGTTATCTCTATCGGGCATGCGCATCCGCATTATGTAGAGATGATAAGCAAACAAGTAGCGACGCTGGGATTCTATTCCAACTCCGTCATCAACAAGTTGCAGCAGCAGGTAGCCGAGCGACTGGGAAAAGTCTGTGGTTATGACGACTACTCCCTGTTCCTTATTAACAGCGGCGCCGAAGCAAACGAAAATGCCCTGAAACTGGCTTCCTTCTACAACGGACGCACCCGCGTGGTATCTTTCTCCAAAGCTTTCCACGGCCGCACCTCGCTGGCAGTAGAAGTAACCAACAATCCTAAAATCATCGCCCCCATCAATGACTGCGGACACGTAACGTATCTGCCGCTAAACGATATCGAAGCGATGAAAGCCGAATTGGCAAAAGGCGACGTTTGTGCCGTGATTATTGAAGGCATCCAGGGCGTAGGCGGTATACAACTACCTACCGACGAATTCATGCACGCCCTGCGCCAAGCCTGCACCGAGCACAATACCGTATTGATACTGGACGAAATCCAAAGCGGTTACGGCCGTAGCGGCAAGTTCTTCGCCCACCAGTACAACGGCATCAAAGCCGACATCATCACCGTAGCCAAAGGCATCGGCAACGGCTTCCCGATGGGAGGCGTACTTATCAGCCCGATGTTCACTGCCATATACGGACAACTGGGAACCACCTTCGGCGGAAACCACCTGGCTTGCAGTGCCGCACTCGCCGTACTGGACGTGATAGAGCAGGAAAACCTGTTAGAGAATGCCGCTAAAGTAGGCGAATACCTGATTGCGGAACTGAAGAAACTCCCCCAAATCAAGGAAGTTCGCGGACGCGGCCTGATGATAGGTATGGAGTTTGAAGAACCCATCAAAGACTTGCGTCTGAAGCTGCTGAAAGAGCAACATGTATTTACCGGCGTCAGCGGCACAAACGTCATTCGTTTGTTGCCCCCGCTCTGCCTCAGCATGGAGGAAGCAAAAGAATTCCTCGAACGCTTTCAGAAGGTTCTTTGATATATTTGACAGATAATCAGCCAGCAAAACAAACGACCGTAAAGACAATCCCTCTCTTTTCGGTCGTTTTTACATCAAATTTATCTACCTTTGTACACAGATTACTCATTTAATACCAAGAATATATGAGAACAGCAATCATCGGAGCAGGAAATATGGGCGGCTCCATCGCCCGTGGGCTGGCAAAAGGGACTATCATTCCCGCCAGCGATATCATCGTTTCAAACCCCTCGCAAGGCAAACTGGATGCATTGAAAGCAGAATTCCCCGCCATGCAGACTACCCACGATAATCAGGAGGCCGTAACCGGCGCAGACTTTATCATCCTTGCCGTGAAACCCTGGCTGATAAAGCCCGTAGTGAGCGAACTGAAGTTGAAAAGCAAGCAGATCATCATCTCCGTAGCCGCCGGCATCCCCTTTGAGGAGTTGGCACACTATGTAGCAGACAAGACGATGACCATGTTCCGCCTCATCCCCAACACCGCCATCAGCGAACTGGAAAGCATGACCCTCATTGCCAGCCGCAACGCTACCCACGAGCAGGAACAACTGATGCTGGACATCTTCAACCAGATGGGACTTGCCATGCTCATCCCCGAAGAGAAGATTGCAGCCACCACTTCCATGACTTCCTGTGGCATAGCCTACGTGCTGAAGTACATCCAAGCCGCCATGCAGGCAGGCATCGAACTGGGCGTATACCCCAAAGACGGCATGCGCATGGTAGCCCAATCGGTGAAAGGTGCTGCCGAACTGATACTGAACAATGACACCCACCCCAGCGTGGAGATAGATAAGGTATGCACCCCCGGCGGTATCACCATCAAGGGCATCAACGAGCTGGATCACGAAGGATTCTCTTCCGCCATCATCAAAGCCATCAAGAAAAGCGTATAAAACGAACTAAATACATATAACTAATTCATCAACCATATGGAAGACCAAATCAGACAAATAGCCGAACGCCTGCGCGGACTGCGAGAAGTACTGGAGCTTACCGCCGAAGACATTGCCCGCGACTGCGACCTTTCTGCTGAAGAATATCGCCTTGCCGAAACGGGAGACTTCGATATCTCCGTCAGCATGTTGCAAAAGATTGCCCGCCACTACGGGATTTCGCTGGACGCATTGATGTTCGGCCAGGAACCCAAGATGAGTACTTACTTCCTGACACGTGCCGGAAAAGGCACGAGCATAGAGCGTACCAAAGCCTACAAATACCAGTCGCTGGCAGCCGGTTTCATCAACCGCAACGCCGACCCGTTCATCGTCACCGTGGAACCGAAAGCAGACGACGAACCGATACACTACAACAGCCACGCCGGACAAGAATTCAACCTGGTGCTGGAAGGGCGTATGATGGTGAGCATCGAAGGCAAAGAACTTATTTTAAACGAAGGAGACAGCCTGTACTTCAACTCCAAACTGCCCCACGGCATGAAGGCGCTGGATGGAAAGACGGTACGTTTCCTGGCGGTAATCATGTAATTCCTCTTACTTATTATGGTAGAAAAATTCTTATCACAGACGTCCTTCACATCACAGGAGGACTTCGTAAAGAACCTGAAGATAAACGTACCGGAGAACTTCAACTTCGGCTACGATGTAGTAGATGCCTGGGCTGCCGAGCAACCCGACAAACCCGCCCTGCTATGGACCAACGATAAAGACGAACACCGGCAATTCAGCTTCGCCGATATGAAACGCTACACCGACATGACGGCTTCGTACTTCCAAAGCCTCGGCATCGGTCACGGAGACATGGTGATGCTGATACTGAAGCGTCGCTTCGAATTCTGGTACAGCATCATTGCGCTGCACAAGCTCGGCGCCGTAGTTATCCCCGCCACGCACTTGCTGACGAAGAAAGACATTGTTTACCGTTGCAACGCTGCCGACATCAAGATGATAGTCTGTGCCGGCGAAAGCGTCATCACCGACCACATCACCGCCGCCATGCCCGATTCTCCCTCAGTGAAGCATCTCGTCAGCGTAGGGCCCGAAGTGGCGGAAGGATTTGAGGACTTCCACAAAGGCATCGAAGCCGCCGCTCCTTTCGTTAAGCCGGAACATCCCAATACCAATGAAGACATCTCCCTGATGTACTTCACCAGCGGAACCACCGGAGAACCGAAGATGGTAGCCCATGACTTCACCTATCCGCTGGGGCACATCGTCACCGGCAGCTTCTGGCACAACCTGACCGAACAGAGCCTCCACCTCACCATTGCCGACACCGGCTGGGGAAAAGCCGTATGGGGCAAACTCTACGGACAGTGGATAGCAGGAGCCAATATCTTTGTATACGACCACGAAAAGTTCACCCCCGCCGCCATACTGGAGAAGATACAAGACTACCACGTCACTTCCCTCTGTGCGCCGCCCACCATCTTCCGCTTCCTCATCCACGAGGATCTGACGAAGTACGACCTCTCCAGCCTGAAGTACTGCACCATCGCCGGAGAAGCCCTGAACCCTGCCGTATTCGACACCTTCAAGAAGCTAACGGGCATCAAGCTGATGGAAGGCTTCGGCCAGACCGAAACCACGCTTACCGTTGCCACCATGCCCTGGATGGAACCAAAACCGGGCAGCATGGGATTACCCAATCCGCAATACGACGTAGACCTAATAGACTACGACGGGCGCTCGGTAGAAGCCGGCGAACAGGGACAAATCGTAATCCGCACCGACAAGGGCAAACCACTGGGACTCTTCAAAGAGTACTACCGCGATGCAGAACGCAGCCACGAAGCATGGCACGACAACATCTACTTCACAGGCGATGTCGCGTGGAAAGACGAAGACGGCTACCTATGGTTCGTAGGCCGTGCCGACGACGTTATCAAGAGTAGCGGCTACCGCATCGGCCCCTTCGAAGTGGAAAGTGCGCTGATGACGCATCCCGCCGTTGTAGAATGTGCCATCACCGGAGTACCCGACGAAATCCGCGGCCAGGTAGTGAAAGCAACTATCGTGCTTTCTAAAGAATACAAGGATCGTGCCGGCGAAGAGCTTATCAAGGAATTGCAGAACCATGTGAAGAAGGTAACTGCACCCTACAAGTACCCGCGTGTCATCGAGTTTGTAGACGAACTGCCAAAGACCATCAGCGGAAAAATCCGCCGTGTGGAGATACGCGAGAACGACCAAAAGTAATTCAGCGACGAGCTACAAGCTACGAGCTACAAGTTGCCATGCGGCATGCTTGTAGCTCGTATTCTTTTGTCACTCGCAGCCCGTCACTCGTCACTTGTAGCTCATAGCTCGTCACTTGTAACTATTTAACTATTATAAATCTATGCTATTTATACCTTTCCAAAAGATAAAAGACTTATATTTGCCAAGAAATTGAACTTAACTTCAGACTTTTACAAACAATAAAGACCGGCACGGTATATGGAAAATAGGATACAGGCATGGAAGCTTCTGGTTTTCTTAGGTGCATTGCTTCTTCTGCCTGATAAGATATATGCTCAGGAATGGACATCCGACTATGTTTCGGAGACAACACGGGACACCGTCCCATTTGCGCAACGCATTATCCACAGATTAGGCGTGGAAGGTCGTGTGGGCTACATATTCCCTACCAATCCTTTTCTGGAAGGCTACAACTCTAGAGGCAAAAGCATAAGTACCACCTATTCCGGTCATCTGAAATATTCATTCCAATTCCGCCCCCATACTGCTGTCGACCAAGCTTACATGGGCGCCTACCAAGGCATCGGCGTCGGCTATTTCGACTTCGGCAACAGCCAGGACTTGGGAACTCCTATCGCACTCTATCTGTTTCAAGGAGGACGTCTGGCTCAAATCACTCCCCGACTGTCATTCAACTACGAATGGAACTTCGGAGCATCGTTCGGCTGGAAGCACTACGACGAATACGAAAACCCGCAAAACAAAATCATCGGCTCAAGCACGAACGCTTATCTCAACGCCAGTCTCAACCTGAACTGGGCTGTTTCCCCACAGTTCGACCTGATAGTAGGAGCTACCGGTACCCACTTCTCCAACGGCAATACCGAATATCCCAATTCGGGTCTGAACACGATCGACTGGAAAGTGGGAGTGGTATATAACTTCAACCGCCGGGCGGACGAATTCGCCAAGTCCTGGCAGCGCCCCATTGTTCCGCCGTTTCCGCGCCATGTCAGCTACGACCTGACACTATTCGGCTCGTGGCGCAAAAAGGCGGTGGACGTCAGCGGCGGGCAAGTGCCTGCACCGGGAGCTTATGGCGTATTCGGATTCAGCTTTGCGCCAATGTACAACTTTGGCTATAAATTCCGTGCCGGTGTGGCACTGGATGGAATATATGACCATAGCGCCAACATTGAGCAAGCATACAACGGAATGGACGACTTCACTTCTCCTGCCTTCAATAAGCAAATCGCTTTGGGCCTGTCCGCCCGCGGCGAGTTTGTGATGCCTTATTTCACCATAGGCGTCGGACTTGGAGCAAACGTGCTGCACAGCGGCGGCGACCTCAAGTCTTTCTATCAGATACTGGCACTGAAAATAGACGTCACCCGCAATACCTATCTCCACATCGGATACAACCTCAGGGAGTTTCACGACCCCAACTATCTGATGCTGGGCCTCGGTTTCCGCTTCAATAACAGACGACCAAAACTATTCTGAGCAGATACAGCCTATAAATTGGCTTTATCGAACTCTTGAACGGCTTTTTCCAGCCTTTCCAGGCTCAGTTCGCCCGACTGTCTCCACAACTGTTCACCTTTTCTGAGCAGGATAAAGGTAGGAGTTACCTCAATGGTATAGGAGTCGGCAAGGGCACTTTCCTGGTCCACATCTACCTGCACCACTTCAAGTGTTCCCTCCATCTCTCTCTTAAATTCTCCCATAACGGGTTGCATACGCCTGCAATGAGGACACCACGTTGCATAAAACTCAGCCATTACCCAATCGCCATTAGCCAGTTTCTCTCTGTTCCTCTCTTCACGGGCTACTTTCTTCTCTTCCATATCATTCCATTTTAATCAATAATTAAAAATTCAACAATATGGAAAGGAAAAAAGTTTATAGCATAAAGGATAATTTGCACTCAAATCTGCATGCCGGAGCCTCACCCACCGCTAATACGGGAATTTGCCCGCTCCCCGCAAACGCCCTGTACATCGGGCTTAGAGAGCAAGAAGGATGTGCTATAAAAAAGTAGATGGTCTGATGAAGAGAAACGCATCATCTGTTTGGCCGAAACGCATGGTCTGTTGGGGCGAAACAGATGGTGCGTTTGCCCCGAACAGACCATGCGTTTTGAAATGAATAAAGCCCCGTAAATTATTATTTACAGAGCTTTAAACAGTACTCGAAGCGGGACTTGAACCCGCACAGCCGCAATGGCCAAAGGATTTTAAGTCCTTCGTGTCTACCATTCCACCATTCGAGCATCCATTATGCAAAAAAATGAAGAGCGGAAAACGAGACTCGAACTCGCGACCCTAACCTTGGCAAGGTTATGCTCTACCAACTGAGCTATTTCCGCGTTTTTTGTAGAACGGATGCAAAGATAAGGAGTTTTCCCGTTCCCGCCAAATATTTCTTTTAAAAAGTATTGTACTCGAAGCGGGACTTGAACCTGCCCGTCCGTTACTGGCCGAGCAGTTCTCTTTCCGCTGTCTCCATTGTTTCGAAGTTAAAATCATCTACAACCTTCTGCATCAACGCTGTAATTTCATCATTACAAAGGTTTCCGATGCTACCCTCGTGCGTGTGGTGCACTTCTTTGCTGTGCGAGAAGTGCCCCGCTTCAATGTCCAGTCCCACTTTTTTGTAGGCATCGCGGAAGGGCATTCCTTCGCGGGCAAGGCGGTTCACCTCTTCCACGCTGAAGATGAGCAGGTACTTGTCATCGTCCAGAATGTGGTCGTTCACCTTGATTTCGTTCATGATGTAGGTGGTCATCTGCAAGCAATCTTTCAACTCCTGGAAGGCAGGGAGAAAGACTTCCTTGATAATCTGCAAGTCACGGAAATAGCCGGACGGCAGGTTATTGGCAATCATCATGATCTGCTGGGGAAGGGATTGCAGTTTGTTGCACTTGGCACGTGTCAATTCAAAGACATCGGGGTTCTTTTTGTGGGGCATGATGCTGGAACCGGTGGTGCAATCGTCCGGCAGCTTCACAAAACCGAAGTTCTGGCTGTTGAACATACAGGCATCGAATGCCAGCTTGGAGATGGTGCCGGCTATGCTGGCAAGGGCAAAGGCAACGTTACGCTCCATCTTGCCGCGTCCCATCTGGGCATATACCACGTTGTAGTTCAGAGAATCAAATCCCAGCAGGCGGGTAGTCATCGTGCGGTTCAGCGGGAAGGATGAGCCATATCCGGCAGCCGAGCCCAAAGGGTTGCGGTTGCACATTTTGAAGGCAGCTTGCAGAAACAGCATATCGTCCACCAGGCTCTCGGCGTATGCACCGAACCATAGCCCGAAGGAGGAGGGCATCGCTATTTGCAGATGGGTATAGCCGGGCATCAGCACGTCTTTGTAGCGTTCGCTCTGCATGATAAGTACGTGGAAGAGTTGTTCCACGGCTTCGGCTATCTCCTTTATCTCGGCGCGGGTAAAGAGTTTCAGGTCGAGCAGCACCTGGTCGTTGCGCGAACGGCCGCTGTGTATCTTCTTGCCCACATCACCCAACCGGCGTGTCAGCAGGAGTTCCACCTGCGAGTGCACGTCTTCCACACCTTCTTCTATCACGAACTCGCCGCGTTCGGCGGTTGCATAGATATTCTTTAACTCGGCAAGCAGTTGCGCCAGTTCTTCTTCCGTCAGCAAACCGATGCTCTGGAGCATCGTGATATGTGCCATCGAACCCAGCACATCGTGCTTAGCCAGATAGAGGTCCATTTCGCGGTCGCGTCCCACCGTGAAGCGTTCGATGTCTTTATTTACCTGAACTGATTTTTCCCAAAGTTTCTGAGCCACGATATTTCAATGTTTAGTGATTAGTGATCGGTGATTAATAAGGTATCATTGCCAGCATGTCCGCCATCTTTTCCAGTCCTTCTTGCAGGGGTTTCTGCACCATTGCTTTCATAAAGGGGTTTATGTCTATCCCGATGGTGAGTTTCATCTTGCATTCGTTGTCGGCAGTAGGCACAATCTGTATCCACAGGTTGAAGGGCAGCGGTGAAGTGGTGGTACCGAACTTGATGCATTTGCAAGGGTCTTTCTCCACTATCTGCAAAACGATCTTCCCCACGGGGTCCACGTCTATGGACAGGCTTTCGGCATCAAAGCTCAAGTTCTTTACTTTGTCTTCCGGCAGGCGGTCCTTTATTTTCTCCAGGTTGTTCAGGTCGGACAATTTCTCGTAGACAGCCTCTTGTGAAGCCGGGACAACCTTTACTTCACTCTCAAATTTCGTCATAATTCAATCGTATTAAAAAGACAAAAGAACTATCCGGACAGTATCTATCCGAATGGCTCTTTCATCTACTATATTATTAACAATAATAATTTTTATTTTCCTGCGTCCCAGTGAGCCGGGTCTTTGCGCCATTCATTCAGTGTCTCCACATCTTCTTCTTCAATGTAGCCGGTGCGCAATGCTACTTCCATTACGGCTTCATAGTTGGTCAAAGTCAGCAAGGGCACTTTTGCGTCCTTGAATGCTTTCTCGGCAACGGGGAAACCATACGTGTAGGCAGCCACCATACCGATTACTTCGCATCCGTCACGACGGATGGCTTCCACAGCCTTCAAGCTGCTTCCTCCGGTAGAGATCAAATCTTCTACCACTACTACTCGCATACCGGGGCGGAGTTCGCCTTCTATCAAATTCTCCAATCCATGGTCTTTCGGAGTGGAGCGTACATATACAAAGGGTAAGTTCAATGCATCAGCCACCAGCGCTCCCTGCGGGATAGCACCCGTAGCCACACCTGCAATGGCATCAACCTGTCCAAAACGTTCCAATATCAGACGCGTAATTTCAATCTTCACGAAATTACGGAGAGAAGGATAAGAAAGGGTTTTGCGGTTATCGCAATAAAACGGAGACTTCCATCCGGATGCCCAAGTAAACGGATTAGCCGGTTGTAGTTTAATCGCCTTTATTTTCAGCAACTTTTCTGCAAACAATCTTTCTAAAGTTTTCATAGCAAAACTAACTATTATAATAAATATGGCACAAAAATACGGAAACAGAACGAGAATAGAAAAGAGAATGCCAATAATTTTTCATTCGAAGTAATCATTTTCTTCAGAAACGTCCATACAACGGCGTATATCCTTCATCTCGAAACCCCGGCTTAACGCAAAACGTATCAGCTTGCCATTCTGCTCATATTCCGTATCAGCATGGACGCTTTTGCGCTTTGCCGTGAGCAGGCCGCGCAGGATAGAGAGGTATTCTTCCTCATCAATCTCGTTCAGGAGGGGTCTGTATACGATTGGAGCGATTTTCTTGAGTTGGAGGGCTTGCCCTATTTTCATTTTTCCCCACTTGGCAAAGCGGTATTTATCACTAATGAAAGCACGGCAAAAACGTTCTTCATCAATGTACTGTTCTTGTTCCAAACGGGAGACGATGCGGTCTATGGCATCGTATGCGATGCTCCATCGTTGCAATTTTTCTACAACCTCAGCCCGGCAATGCTCGGCAGTAGAGCAAAGGGCTGCCACTCGGCTCAAGGCTTCTGTTTCGGTTATTTCTGTCATCGTTCTGCAATTACATACCGGTCATTACCGGAAATATCTTTTCGGATACAGGCGTCGGCGTAGCCTTGTGCGCGAAGCATCGCGACGGTGGCTTCACCAAATACCCGGTTGATTTCAAAATAGAGTTTGCCGCCTGCTGCCAGCATCTTCAATCCCAGTTCTCCGATGCGGCGATAGAAGCGAAGCGGATCTGAGTCTGGAACAAACAAAGCAAGAAAAGGTTCCCAATCGAGCACATTTCGTTCCATATCCTGCTTCTCGGCCTCCATAACGTAGGGCGGATTGCTGACGATCACATCAAAACGATCACTGGGGGCGGGCTGATATGTCAGAATATCGCAGAGGGCGAAACGGACGGAGGCCTGCAAAAGCTCGTTGTTGCTACGGGCTATGGCGAGGGCTTCTTCGGAGATATCCCAGGCGGTGACCTGTGCTTCGGGCAATTCTTTCGACAGAGTGACCGCAATGCAGCCGCTGCCGGTGCCGATATCCAGGATGCGGGAAGAGGGGGAAACGTCTTTCAACATCAACTCCACCAGTTCTTCTGTCTCGGGGCGGGGAATCAAGACACCCGGAGACACCCGGAAGGTGCGTCCCAGAAAGCGGGCGGTACCTTGTATATACTGTATCGGCTCCGAATTGCACAGGCGGGAAAGAATGCTTTCCAATTCCTTTTCCTCTTTCGGAGATAAAATCATATCTTTGCCCAGATAATAGTCAACAGTGCTCTGTCCCAGCATTTCACAACAGATAATGCGGGATAAGTTGGCCGCCTCCTGTGCAGAATAACATTTCTGCAAAGCGTTGCGGACGTATTGGTTGAGAGCGTTCATCGGGATATGCTTTTATATCGGCGTGCAAAAGTAATAAAAAAATCCAAGCCAAACCACAAGGGAGGCAAAGTAATGAATGCTCCGCAGCAAAAGTATTACTGAACCGTTGCTGCTCCGTAGCAAGTCCAATGCTATGGATTGGACTTGTATTGGAGTTGCATTGGACTTGTATTGGACTTGCTACGGAGCAGGTACCTGTAAGAACAGAAGAAAAGAAGTAACCATTACTGAAAACAAATATGAAGGAAGAAGAAAAATATATGCAACGATGCATTCAGCTGGCACGAAACGGGCTGTGCAATGCAGCGCCCAACCCGATGGTGGGTGCGGTGATCGTGTGCGACGGAAAGATTATAGGAGAAGGCTATCATGTGCGTTGCGGAGAAGCGCACGCCGAAGTCAACGCCATCCGCTCCGTGAAAGACGAGTCTTTGCTGAAGCGCTCTACTATTTATGTCAGTCTGGAGCCCTGTTCGCACTATGGCAAAACGCCTCCCTGTGCCGATTTGATTATAGAGAAGCAGATACCCCGCATCATCATCGGATGCCAGGACCCCTTTGCCAAGGTAGCAGGAAGGGGTATACAGAAACTGAAAGATGCCGGACGCGAAGTCGTGGTAGGCGTGCTGGAAGCGGAATGTAGGCAACTGATCCGACGATTCATCACCTTCCACACCCTAAGACGCCCTTACATCACCTTGAAGTGGGCGGAATCGGCAGACAAGTACATTGATGTATTCCGGGAAGGCGGAAACCCTGTCATTCTTTCCAGCCCGCTGACCTCCATGCTGGTGCACAAGAAGCGGGCGGAACATAGCGCCATCATGGTAGGTACCCGTACCGCCGAGCTGGACAATCCCAGTCTGACGGTGCGCCATTGGTACGGCCGTTCGCCGGTGCGCATCGTTCTGGACAGGAAGCAGTCGCTGTCCCCTGCCCTGCATCTGTTTGATGGCAGCGTGCCTACCCTTGTGTTCACCGGAAGCCCGCACGAACCGGCGCCCAATATCGAGTACATCCCGATAGACTACCGGCAAGACATTCTTCCCCAAATAATGGATACGCTATACGCGCGCGGACTGCAATCCCTCTTGGTAGAAGGTGGCAGCACCTTGCTGCAATCGTTCATCGACGCAGGTTTATGGGACGAGGCATTCGTAGAAGAAGCACCGTTCTCACTGCTTTCCGGTGTTAAAGCACCTGAAATCAGCGATAAAAATCCCTATGCCATCGAACAATCTTTCGGTAGGAGTTTTCGTCATTATACAGTGGACAGGAATAGTCAATAGCCTCATTCTCGGGCTTTTTTATCGAGAAAAACGGCTATATTATCTATAATTTTATATAAAACTTCCCTGCAATGCTGTTTATAGAAAAAAATGTTCCTATTTTTGCAACTTGTAAATAAACACTAACTTTCAAAATGAGAATAAAGTTTCTATCAGTAATTGTGAGTTTTCTGATTATGTCATTTGCAATAAGTTCATGCCTTAACTCAGATGACGATTACGAATTAAGCTCCGATGCTACTTTACGTGCTTTTGGTATCGATACCATACATGGCAAATATTATAAATTTACGATTGACCAGCTCAATAGACTTATCTACAACAGAGATTCATTGCCGGTAGGTTCGGATACCATCATCGACCGTATCCTGATTGATACAATGACTGTTACCGGATGGGTGACTTCCGGTGAGCCTACCGATACTTTATTCCTGGCTGCTGATTCGGTAGACTTGAGACCAGCCATGAACAATGACGTCGGCATGAAGTTCAAGATACACGCAGCCGACGGCGTTTCCAGTCGCGAGTACACCTTGAAGGTCAATGTGCACTTGCAAGATCCCGACTCTCTGGTCTGGACAAATATGCAGGAAAAGGGCAATGTATTCACCAATGCAGTCAATGCCGGTGAGCAGAAGGCTGTGATATTAGGTAATGAATTGCTGGTCTATACTTCCAATACTACTGTTTACAAGACTTCTACCAAGGTAGGACAATACAGTTGGAGTCAAGCTTCCGTCAGCAATCTGCCGTCGGATGCCAAACTTACATCTGCTGTCAGTCATAAGGGTATCCTCTATATGGTTACAAAGAACAAAAAGGTATTTACCTCTACCGATGGTACCACCTGGACTGAGGCCACCACCTTAGGCGACAACGTCATTGCACTTATATCCGGCTTCTCCGAGCGCCTTGCGGGCATCGTAGAGATAGACGGAAAACAATATTTCAATACTTGCGACGGACAGAACTGGGAGCCTGCCAAAGAAGGAGACAATATCCTGCTCAATGCAGTTCCCGCAGAATTCCCGATAGAGAACATTTCTTCTACCCCCACAACTACCGGCAACGGTGTGGAGAAAGTATTTTTAGTAGGTATGCCATTGCCAAACGAAGACCGTACAATTCCCTGGTTCTCCCTGGACGGTAAGGACTGGGCAAGCGCTACGAACAGCTCTTATGATGCGTACTGTCCGGGCATGCCCAATCCGTCTATCATGTACTACGGCGGAATGTTCTATAGTTTTGGAGGCGAAATGGATGCTATCTACTACGCCATTTCAGGCATTGCATGGTACAAAATGGAAAAGAAATTCTTGCTACCCCAGGAGTTCAAGGACAAGGGCGCCTATTCTATGGTGGTGGACCCGACCGTAAACCCGGAAGACAAGAGAGATTTTATCTGGGTGATATTCGGAGGAAACGGTACCAAGAACGAAGTATGGCGCGGACGTCTTAACAGATTAGGCTTCCTAATACAATAATTAAAGATGTTATATAAAGAAGAAATCGATTTAAGCCGGATACCCCAACATGTGGCGATTATCATGGATGGTAACGGGCGATGGGCCAAGCAGCGCGGACACGAACGCAGCTACGGACATCAGGTCGGTGCGGAGACCGTGCACGTCATCGCAGAAGAGGCTGCCAGGCTGGGAATCAAATACCTTACTTTATATACGTTCTCTACCGAAAACTGGAACCGCCCCTCGGACGAGGTGGCTGCTTTGATGGGACTCCTTTTCGACTCCATCGAAGAAGAGACGTTTATGAAGAACAATATCAGCTTCCGGGTGATTGGAGACATTGAAAAATTGCCAATCAACGTACAACAACGCTTAAAAGACTGCGTGGAGTACACAATCCACAATACAGGCATGTGCCTGGTGCTGGCACTCAGCTATTCTTCCCGTTGGGAAATAGCGGAAGCCACCCGGCAAATAGCAACTCTGGTGCAAAAAGGCGAACTGAAACCCGAACAAATCAGTGACAAACTGATTGAGCAGCACCTGACAACCAGCTTCATGCCCGACCCCGACCTGCTTATACGCACCGGGGGAGAGATACGCCTCAGCAACTATTTGCTTTGGCAATGCGCCTATTCGGAACTTTATTTCTGCGATACATATTGGCCCGACTTTCGCGAAGAAGAACTTTGCAAAGCCATTTGTGACTACCAGAAACGCGAACGCAGGTTCGGAAAAACCAGTGAACAGATCAGTTAAATCAAAACATATTTAATCATAACATAAATGCACTATCGTATTTTCTCCATACTCGTAACGTTTATCTGCCTTTTCGGCTGTGCGCTGACAACCGCAGCACAGGACGTAAACAACACCGATGAAGCCGAAAAACCGGTTATACTCTACTCGGGAACGCCTAAGAAGTATGAAATAGCAGACATCAAAGTCGAAGGAGCCCAGAACTATGAGGACTATGTAATCATCGGATTGTCAGGCTTGTCCAAGAAACAGATTATTACCGTACCCGGTGATGAAATAACCCAGGCTTGTAAGCGCTACTGGCGTCATGGCCTGTTCTCCGACGTGGAAATCACCGCTGACAAGATTGAAGGCGACCAGATTTGGCTGACCATCCATCTGACCATGCGTCCCCGTGTTTCCGACATACGCTACAACGGCGTGAAGAAATCGGAGCGCAGCGACTTGGAAACCAGAATCGGCATGATAAAGGGCGGTCAGATTACGCCTAACCTGGTGGACCGTGCCAAGACTCTGATTAAGCGTTACTTCGACGACAAAGGCTTCAAGAATGCCGAAGTGATCATTACGCAAAGAGATGATCCCGATAAAAAGAACGAAGTAATCGTCAACATCGACATCGACAAGAAGGAGAAAGTGAAAGTACACGAAATCACCATCGTAGGCAACGAGGCCCTCAAGACCAGTAAGTTGAAACGGGTGATGAAGAAAACCAACGAAAAGAACAAGCTGAAAAACTTCTTCCGCACCAAGAAGTTCATCGAAGAGAACTACGAAGCGGACAAGCAGCTGATTATCGACAAATATAACGAGTTGGGTTATCGTGACGCCATGATTGTGAAAGACAGCATCAAGCCTTACGATGACCGCACGGTAGACATCTTCATGGAAATTGAAGAAGGACAGAAATACTATCTCCGCAACGTGACATGGGTGGGCAACACGCTCTATCCCTCGGAACAACTGAACTTCATGCTTCGTATGAAGAAAGGCGATATCTACAACCAGAAGTTGCTGGAAGAGCGTACCATGTCGGATGAAGATGCTATCGGTAACCTGTATTATAACAACGGTTACCTGTTCTATAGCCTCGAACCGGTGGAAGTGAACATTGTAGGCGACTCCATCGACTTGGAAATGCGTATATATGAAGGCCAGCAAGCCACTATCAATAAGGTAAGTATCAACGGGAACGACCGCTTGTACGAAAACGTAGTACGTCGTGAACTCCGTACCCGTCCGGGTGAGTTGTTCAGCCGTGAAGACTTGATGCGTTCCATGCGTGAAATCCAGCAGATGGGACACTTCGACCCGGAACAAATCAAGCCGGACATCAAGCCGAGACCGGAAGACGGTACGGTAGATATCGGTTACGACCTTGTTTCCAAAGCAAACGACCAGGTTGAATTCTCGGCCGGTTGGGGACAGACGGGTATCATCGGTAAGTTGAGTTTGAAGTTTACCAACTTCTCCCTTGCCAACTTGCTGCATCCGGGTGAAAACTATCGTGGTATCCTGCCGCAAGGCGACGGTCAGACGTTGACAGTCAGCGGTCAGACCAATGCCAAATACTATCAGTCTTATAGTGTGTCATTCTACGACCCGTGGTTTGGCGGCAAGCGTCCGAACGCATTCTCCGTATCGGCATTCTACTCCCGTCAGACGGATATCAGTAGCCGCTACTACAACTCGGCGTACATGAACAACTACTACAACAGTATGTATAGCGGTATGTACGGTTATGGTATGTACAACTACGGTAACTATAACAACTACGAGAACTATTATGACCCGGACAAGTCCATTCAAATGTATGGTCTTGCCGTAATGTTCGGTAAGCGTCTGAGGTGGCCGGATGACTACTTCCAGTTTACAGCTGAGTTGTCATACCAACGCTACATCCTGAGCGACTGGCAATACTTCCCCGTTACCAACGGCAAATGTAATAACCTGAGCATCAACCTGACTTTGTCACGTAGTTCTATCGATAATCCGATTTATCCGCGCCAAGGTTCTGAGTTCTCGTTGTCTGCACAGATCACACCACCCTACTCTCTGATCGACGGTAAGGATTACAGCAAGTACAGCACCAGCAACCAGGCGGACATGAACAAGATGCACAAATGGATTGAATACCACAAGTGGAAGTTCAAATCCAAAGTCTATATTCCGTTGATGGACCCGATGACCGTGAAGCATACTCCGGTATTGATGGGACGTGTAGAATTCGGTTTGCTGGGACATTACAACAAATATAAGAAATCTCCGTTCGAGACATTCGACGTGGGTGGTGACGGTATGACCGGTTACTCTACCTATGCAACGGAAAGCATCGCCCTTCGTGGTTATGAAAACAGTTCATTGACCCCGTACGGTCAGGAAGGTTATGCTTATAGCCGCCTCGGACTGGAATTGAGATATCCGTTGATGCTCGAAACAAGTACCAGCATCTATGCGTTAACATTTGTAGAAGCCGGTAATGCATGGCACGATGTCAACAAGTTCAATCCGTTTGAGTTGAAGCGTTCGGCCGGTGTCGGTGTCCGCATCTTCCTCCCGATGATTGGTATGATGGGTATTGACTGGGCATACGGTTTCGATAAGATAAATGGAGTTTCAAGTTATGGCGGCAGCCAGTTCCACTTTATCTTAGGACAAGAATTCTAATTTGTTTCACAAAAACCAGACGTTATGAGAAAGACTATTTTATTGATGTTTCTGCTGTTTGCCGCAGGCATTACAGCCCATGCACAGAAGTTTGCTTTGATAGACATGGAATATATCCTGGAGAATATCCCGGCTTACGAACATGCCAACGAACAACTGGAACAAGCCTCCAAACAATGGCAAGGCGAAGTGGAGAAGATTGCCGAAGAAGCAAAGACTCTGTACAAGAACTACCAGTCACAGATTGCTTCCCTTTCTGACGTACAGAGAGGAAAGAAGGAAGAAGAGATTGTAGCCAAAGAGAAAGCAGCAGCCGACCTGCGCCGCAAGTACTTCGCCCCGGAAGGCGAACTGTATAGAAAACGTGAAAGTCTGATAGGTCCTATCCAAGACGAAATATACGATGCAGTGAAGGAAATAGCGGCCGAAGGGGGCTATGCCGTCATTGTAGACCGTGCTTCCGCATCCAGCATCATTTTTGCTTCGCCGAGCATCGACGTCAGCAATGAAGTACTTGCGAAGTTAGGATATTCAAATTAAATTCCTATATTTGCAGCGATTCAGCTAATAATCATTCAAATAAATAATAAACATTATGCTTAAGAAAATTGCACTACTCGTAGTTATGTTTGTCCTCCCGCTGGGAGCGATGGCACAAGCGAAGTTCGCTCACATGAATTCTCAGGATGTAATATCTGTTATGCCTGAGTTCACAAAGGCGCAAGCCGACCTGGATGCTATGTCTAAGAAGTATCAGGATGAAATGCAACGTACTAACGAAGAATTCCAGAAGAAGTATCAGGCATATCTTGCCGAACAGGATTCTCTGCCCAAAAACATTGCAGAAAGACGCCAGAAGGAATTGAACGATATGGCTCAACGCCAGGAACAATTCCAACAAGAAGCATATCAGGCTATGCAGAAGGCACAGCAAGATGCACTGGCTCCTATCTATCAGAAACTGGACGAAGCAATCCAGGCTGTAGGTAAGGCAGAAGGTGTGGTTTATATCTTCGACCTGGCTCGTACTGCGATACCTTACGTAAGTACACAGAGCACGGATGTAACTGCTAAAGTCAAGACACAATTAGGCATCAAATAAGAAGCCATAAAAGAAATTATTTCTAAAGAAGCAGGCGCGGACAGACAGTTCGTGCCTGCTTTCTTTTTATCTCCTTGCATACGCAAATTCAAGTAAGCTTGATTGCATTACATTCAAATTGCATTATCTTTGCAACATACATAGCTTTAAGAAAGTATGAAACAAACATTACCTTCCGCTTCCGGTCCTATCGGCGTATTCGACTCCGGATATGGCGGACTGACCATTTTGAGCAAGATACGGGAAGCACTTCCCGAATATGATTACATCTACCTGGGCGACAATGCCCGCACGCCCTACGGCACACGCTCCTTCGAGATTGTTTATGAGTTCACCTTGCAAGCAGTCACCAAGCTGTTCGGCATGGGCTGCCACCTCGTGATACTGGCATGCAACACAGCCTCCGCCAAAGCCCTGCGCAGCATACAGATGAACGACCTGCCCCTCCTCGACCCCGAGCGCCGTGTATTAGGCGTCATCCGCCCTACGGTGGAGTGTATCGGCGACATCACCCGCAGCCGCCACATCGGTGTGCTTGCCACATCGGGTACCATCAAATCAGAGTCCTATCCGCTGGAGGTACACAAGCTCTTTCCCGATATAAAGGTCAGTGGAGAGGCTTGCCCGCTATGGGTGCCGCTGGTAGAGAATAACGAAGCACAAGGAGAAGGCACGGACTACTTTGTCCGCAAGTACATCAACGAACTGCTTGCCAAAGACCAACTGATAGATACCGTAATACTGGGCTGCACGCACTACCCGCTGCTATTGCCCAAGATACAGCAATATATGCCCGAAGGAATTACCACCGTCTCCCAGGGAGAGCTGGTGGCAAGCAGTCTGAAAGACTATCTCCGGCGCCATCCGGAAATGGACAAGAAATGCACCAAAGGCGGAAGATGCGTTTATCGCACCACCGAGGCAGAGGATAAGTTTATTGAATCCGCCTCTACTTTCCTCAACGAATCGGTCAGAGTAGAACGGATAGAACTATAAAATGGCAGGAATTAAACATTAAGACAAAAACTATTGTTATATTTGTCATACAATAACCCTTTAATTCATACCATTATGAAAGAAGAAGATAAAACCAAGCTGATTGAAGTATACAGCGGAAGCCCGTGGGAAGCGGAGTTAGTAAAGAGTTTGCTCGAAAACAGTAACATCGAAGCTGCAGCTAAAGACGAAATGGTAGTGAACATGGTGTTGCCCGCTACTGCAATCGATATCCGGGTGGTAGTCAATGAAAAAGATTACGAAGCGGCCATGGAAGTGGTGCGCGAATACGAAAAGAAAAAGGATGGAGATTGATTTTAACAGAGTTGCCGTCAAAGTAGGCAGCAACGTATTGACACGACGCGACGGCACGCTCGACGTTACCCGTATGTCTGCACTGGTAGACCAGATAGCTGAGTTGCACAAGGCAGGCGTAGAAATAATCCTCGTTTCCTCCGGAGCCGTGGCTTCGGGGCGGAGCGAAGTGCATCCCGCCCGAAAGTTGGACAGTGTAGACCAGCGCCAACTCTTCTCCGCCGTGGGGCAGGCCAAGCTCATCAACCGCTACTACGAACTGTTTCGCGAACACGGCATCACTGTGGGACAAGTGCTCACCATGAAGGAGAGCTTCGGCACCCGCCGCCATTACCTCAACCAAAAGAACTGCATGACCGTGATGCTGGAAAACGGCGTTATCCCCATCGTCAACGAGAACGACACCATCTCCGTAAGTGAGTTGATGTTTACCGACAACGACGAGCTGTCCGGTCTGATAGCTTCCATGATGGATGCGCAGGCGCTGATTATCCTCAGTAACATCGACGGCATCTACAACGGTTCGCCGGCTGACCCGGCATCGCAAGTCATCCGCGAGATAGGACAAGGCAAAGACCTCTCCTCTTATATACAAACTTCCAAATCGAGCTTCGGACGCGGCGGCATGCTGACCAAGACCAACATTGCCCGCAAAGTAGCCGATGAAGGTATTACCGTAATCATAGCCAACGGCAAGCGCGACAATATTCTTGTCGACTTACTACAACATCCCGCAGAAACGCTTTGCACCCGCTTCATTCCCTCCGCCGAACCGGTGTCGAGCGTCAAGAAGTGGATTGCCCACAGCGAAGGCTTTGCCAAAGGCGAACTGCACATCAACGAACAGGCCACGCAGGTGCTCACTTCCGAAAAAGCCGTCAGCATCCTGCCCGTAGGTATCACTGCCATTGAAGGTGAGTTCGAGAAAGACGACATCGTGCGGATTATCGACTTCGAAGGCAATCCCATAGGCGTGGGCAAAGCGAATTGCGACTCCGCCCAGGCACGCGAAGCGATGGGCAAGCACGGCAAGAAGGCGGTGGTGCACTACGATTACCTCTACTTAGAGTAAACACTATCAATTTAAATCACTACATTTGCGAAGTTATATACCCTATAAACCACATTAGGAAATGAACTTGAACAAGACTTTTGTTGCCGTACAGGATGCCAGCCGCGGGCTTTTGGCATTGAGCGACAAAGACATCAACCGGATATTACTGGCTGTGGCAGACGCAGCCGTAGCGAAGGCGGACTTCATCCTCAATGAGAACCGGAAAGACCTGGAACGCATGGACTCCGCCAACCCCAAATACGATCGGCTAAAACTGACCGAAGCCCGTCTGCAAGGCATCGCCGCAGATATGCGGAATGTAGCTACCCTCCCCTCACCGCTGGGACGTATACTGAAAGAGAACATACTACCCAACGGACTGAGAATAAAGAGAGTCAGCGTGCCATTCGGCGTTATCGGCATCATCTACGAAGCGCGCCCCAACGTCAGCTTCGACGTATTTTCACTCTGCCTGAAGAGCGGCAACGCCTGCATACTGAAAGGTGGCAGCGATGCCGACTGCTCCAACCGCGCCATCGTCGGCGTGATACACCAGGTGCTTGAGCACTTCGGCATAGACCCGCACATCGTGGAACTGCTGCCCGCCGACCGCGAAGCAACCGCCGAACTGCTGCATGCCAATGGCTATGTAGACCTTATAATCCCGCGCGGCAGCAGCAACCTCATTAACTTTGTACGCCAGAACGCCACGATACCGGTCATTGAAACCGGTGCAGGCATCTGCCATACTTTCTTCGACCGGGACGGAGACACGACGAAGGGCGCGGCCATCATCAACAATGCCAAGACGCGCCGCGTCAGCGTGTGCAACGCCCTGGACTGCCTGCTGATAGACGCCGACCGCCTACAAGACTTGCCGGCCCTGTGCGCCCCGTTGCAAAAGAGCAACGTGATAATCTATGCAGACGTGCCTGCATACGCTGTCCTAAAGAACCATTATCCGGCAGAGCTGCTGAAAGAAGCTACGGACGAGGACTTCGGCACCGAGTTTCTGGACTACAAAATGGCGGTGAAAGTGGTATTATCCATGCGCGAAGCCTTGGCACATATACAGAAATACGGTTCCAAGCACAGCGAATGCATCGTGACGGAGAACCCGGCACATGCCGAACAGTTCTGCCGCGATGTAGATGCCGCCTGTGTTTACGTCAATGCCCCCACTTCGTTCACGGACGGAGCGCAGTTCGGGCTGGGTGCCGAAATCGGCATCAGCACACAGAAGCTGCATGCCCGCGGCCCGATGGCACTGGAAGAAATAACTACCTACAAGTGGATTATCGAAGGGGAAGGACAGATTAGAGAGTGATAGAACGATAAAGTGGTAGAGTGATAAACGAAAGCTACCCAAATCAGAAATCAAAAAACAAATAATATAGTAAGATGAAGAACTTTACTTGCGTGCAGGACATCGGCAACCTGAAGTCTGCACTGGACGAAGCATTCGAGATTAAGAAAGACCGTTTTAAATACGTGGAACTGGGACGCAACAAGACGTTGATGATGATATTCTTCAACTCCAGCCTGCGCACCCGCCTCAGCACACAGAAGGCTGCCATGAACCTGGGCATGAACGTCATTGTACTGGACATCAACCAGGGCGCCTGGAAACTGGAAACCGAACGCGGCGTCATCATGGACGGCGACAAGCCGGAGCACTTGCTCGAAGCTATCCCTGTGATGGGATGCTACTGCGATGTGATCGGTGTACGCTCTTTTGCCCGTTTCGAGAACAAGGAGTACGACTACAATGAAGTGATACTGAATCAGTTCATTCAGCATTCCGGCCGTCCGGTATTCTCTATGGAGGCTGCTACACGCCACCCGCTGCAAAGTTTTGCAGACTTGATTACTATTGAGGAATACAAAAAGACAACACGCCCCAAAGTGGTAATGACATGGGCACCGCATCCGCGTCCGCTGCCGCAGGCTGTACCCAACTCCTTTGCCGAGTGGATGAATGCTACAGATTATGAGTTTGTCATCACGCATCCCGAAGGCTATGAACTCGACCCGAAGTTTGTGGGCAATGCCCGTGTGGAATACGATCAGATGAAGGCTTTTGAAGGCGCGGATTTTGTCTATGCCAAGAGCTGGGCAGCATATACGGGCGATAACTACGGCCAGGTACTGAGCAAGGATCGCGCCTGGACAGTGGATAAGCAGCAGATGGCTGTGACCAATAATGCTTACTTCATGCACTGCCTGCCGGTTCGCCGCAATATGATTGTGTCGGATGATGTGATCGAAAGTCCGCAGTCTATCGTGATACCGGAAGCTGCTAATCGGGAGATATCGGCAACGGTGGTACTGAAAAGACTGATCGAAGGAATCTAAATTCATCATAGAAAGCACAGAGTCCCACAGAGTTTCTTATTAAAACGAAAACTCTGTGGGACTCTGTGCTTTCTGTGGTGAATTCTACTCTACTTCTCCACTTCCTTTCCTGCTCCTTCCCAACCTATGAATCCTTTATCAAGGTCATAAATCGTATATCCTTTCTTGCTCAGTATGGCAGCCGCTTTCTTGCTGCGTTTGCCACTACGGCAATACACGGCAATGGGCTTGTCTTTCTGCAACACAGAATCGGCAACAGCTTCGAACGCATCATCCAGCACATTAACATTGATGCTGCCCGGGATATGTCCCTCCGAGTATTCGGCAACCGTCCGCACATCCAGCCGTTGTACTTCCGGATCGGCTATCAATGTGGCAAACTCGTCCACGGAAACAGACTTGAAATCGCCTACCTTCTGCTGACAAGAGAAGAGGGTAGAAAAGAAAAGGCAGAGGCCGGCAAACAAAGTTCTCATAAGATCTTTTATTTAAAGTGAAGGAATATATTTAATGTCATAAGTCTTTATATCTCCCGAATAAGTATGCAGGCTGAAGTGAACCGTCACCTTCTGTACACCCTCCACAGCATATTGGCGCAGGGGCATGGAGGCATAGGCTCGCCGGGTGTAGGATATCATGCTCTCATCTGACTCATGATAGAGCGTGATGTACACATCACTCTGTCCGGTTGCGACATCCACCGTCACTTCATCTTCAATAAAATGAAGAAGATGCTGCCCGTCTTCCTTGACCTGAAGAGTTATATTCAGATAATCGAGCCCCAACCAGATACTCAGTATATCGGCTGGGTTTGTCCTGATGCCATTCTCAAACTTGTCGGCTGCCTGGGGAACGGGAGAAACCACCTTCATTGAGGCATACAGTTTCACTCCGGTAGTGCCATCGGCGGCCACAGCATCTGCATAGTTAGCAACGATGCGGGCCGAAGAATTTGCGTCCATCTTCAGACTCGACAGGTCTTCAACCACCGGGAGAGTCCGCCCCTCGTCCGTCAGGATAGATTGCAGATTACCATCCGCTCCCGAATAGGCAGTGAGGAACTCCAACTTCACAGAGGGGTAGTGGTATTCGTCGTCACCACAAGCTGCCAGCAGGCAGACTAATAAAGGCAAAAGCCACCAATAACAATACTTATTCATTCTTTCATTCTTTGATTGCCGCCAGATAATTCTTCAGCGGGTTGGCATACATCAGGAACATCTTCTCGCGCAAGAAAGGCAGGTCTTTATCGGCAAGGGTGATGCGATCCAGTTGCCGGTCGACGTAAGTGATGAATCGCTGCTTGTCTTCTGCCGTATAGTGCGAGGCGAAGGTTTCGTTTCCTTCGAGAAGATCGTGTGCCACGTAATTATTAGGATGTACCTGGTAATTGGCATGGATGCGCTTGTCTATCAATGCCGACAGGCGTGCAAAAAGTTCCGGCTTCGGAAGCGAACGGTCTATGCGGGCCAGTTCGTCGTTGATGCAGGCGCCTGTCTGGAAATGTACCCGGCCCTTATAGCCGAACAGACCGGTCTGCATATTCAGCAGGTCGTCGGCAGTAGTCTTTTTATAGTCGGGTACATCACGCTTCAACTGGAACTCCTGCGCTTTCAGGAAGTCGCAAGGGTCGTATTCGTAGGAGATGGCGAGCGGAGCAATATTCAGTTCCATCAACCGGTCGATGGCGTGTCCTTCACCACCCATTGCAAGCATCTTCAGAACACTGTCTTGCGTACGGTCGTTCGCATCTTTGGCGCGTCCCTCGCGCTGGGCAATCCAGATGGACTGGTTTTTCCCACCAATAGTATAATGTATATAGCGGGACATACGGGCGGATGCTTCCAACTTCTGGCGCATACTCAAGGCACGCAGCACAATGAAGGATTTGTTGACACGGACAAACTTCTTAATCCACGGATAGATAAGCAGGTTGTCGCCAATGGCAATCTCCACCGTATCCATGTCCTGGTCTACCAGCAGAATGGACAGAAAGCCCGAATCAAGGATGATGTCGCGGTGGTTGGAGATGTAGGTATAAGCTATTTTCTTATCCGGCAACGAGGTATGGTCCAGCGTCAATCCATCCGTAGTGTCCGCAGCCAGCTTCCAAAGCAGGCCGTAGCAGAAAGTTTTTTGAAACTCCAGTTTCGTTTTGCACGCACGCATTTTCTGTGCCACTACCTCAAAAGGTACATCGGGCATAACCGTAGCAGCTGCCTGCCGGAATGCCGGGTCGGCAATCAACTCCTCAAAGATTTGAGGAAGTTCCTCGTCGTGATAAGGACGGATTTCATCAAATTCCACGTTCATAGTGATAGTATTTAAAACCGGTTTTCTATTATATCAGTCATTACGTCTTTTATATCCAGTCCGGCGGCGCGCACTTGCTGGGGGATGAAGCTGGTGGCGGTCATGCCGGGAGTGGTATTCACTTCCAGCAGGTTTACCTTTCCGCCTTCGGTGATGATATAGTCTACACGGATAATGCCGGAAGCGCCGAGAATATCATAAATGGCGGAAGTGAGTTTATGCACGCGGTCCCGCAGTTCATCGGGGATGCGGGCGGGGGTGATTTCATCGACCTGTCCGTTGTACTTGGCATCGTAGTCGAAGTACTCGTTGTGCGTCACCACCTCCGTAATAGGAAACACTACGGATTTATCTTTTGTTTTATAGCAGCCGCAAGTTATTTCGGTGCCCGGCATAAATGCCTCCACCATCACTTCGGGGGCTTCTTCAAACGCCTTGGCTATGGCGGGCTGTATCTGCTCCTGTGTCTTTACCTTGGTTACTCCGAAACTGGAGCCGCCCAGATTGGGCTTGATGAAACAAGGCAAGCCGATCTTCTCTATCACCGCCTCATCGGAAATCTCCTGTCCGCGGCGCAGCATCAGCGAATCGGCAATGCTCACTCCGAACTTATTCAGATACTGGTTGCAAGCAAACTTATCGTAAGTAAGGGCGGCTGCCAGCACGCCGCAACAGGAATACGGGATGTGCATCATATCGAAATAGCCCTGCAAACGGCCGTCTTCGCCCGGCGTGCCGTGAATCGTGATATAGGCAAAGTCGAAGGTGACCTTCGTGTCGCCCAGCCGGAAGCTGAAGTCGTTGCGGTCTACCGGGGTCGTCGTGCCGTCGGGTAACTGCACGTGCCAGTCCGTCCCGTGCATTTCTACTATATATAATGTGTACTTCTCCTTGTCGATGAAGGAGTAAATGCCCTGTGCACTGCGCAGGGAAACCTCGAATTCGGAGGTATCTCCTCCGGCTACAATAGCAATCGTGCGTTTCATTCTAATTCTCTGTTACTGATATAGCTTCTCCATTTGTCTATCAGCCGGGACATGTCGTCGGGCAGTTCCGAGGTAAAGTACATCTCTTCGCCGGTGGCGGGATGCACAAACCCCAGCGTCATGGCGTGCAACGCCTGCCGCGGACAAGTATCGAAGCAATTGTTTACAAACTGTTTGTATTTGGCAAAGTGGGTTCCTTTCAGAATTTCGTGCCCACCATAGCGTTCGTCATTGAAGAGTATATGGCCGATGTGCTTCATGTGCACACGAATCTGGTGGGTACGTCCCGTTTCGAGGATGCACTCCACAAGGGTGACGTAGCCCAGACGTTCCAACACCCGGTAGTGGGTGACGGCATGTTTGCCCTGGTCGTCGGGAAGGACGGTCATCTGCATACGGTCGCGGGGGTTGCGACCTACGTTGCCTACGATGGTACCTTCATCTTGCTCTACATTTCCCCAAACCAGCGCACGATAACGGCGCTTCGTGGTTTTGTTGAAGAACTGGTTGCCGAGGTTCGTCTTGGCATCCGGTGTTTTGGCTATCACCAGCAGGCCGGAAGTATCTTTATCGATGCGGTGCACCAGCCCCACATGAGGGTCATTGGCGTCGTAATCGGGATTATCCTTCATGTGCCAGGCTATGGCGTTGACAAGAGTTCCGTGATAGTTGCCGTGTCCGGGATGTACCACCAGGCCGGCGGGCTTATTCACTATCATGAGGTACTTGTCCTCATATACTATATTAAGGGGAATGTCTTCGGGGATGACTTCGTTTTCGTAGCGCGGGCGGTCCATCATCACGGTGATGACGTCTTGCGGCTTCACCTTGTAGCTGCTCTTCACGGATTTGCCGTTGGCCATCACGAAGCCGGCATCGGCTGCCTTCTGGATACGGTTGCGCGAGGCATTGGTCAGGCGGTCGAACAGATATTTGTCCACACGCATCATCTCCTGGCCCTTGTCCACCACTACTCGGAAGTGTTCATAGAGTTGCGCTTCATCACCGACGGGTTCTATATCGTCCAGTTCATCATTCTCTATTTCGTCCGGCAATTCTTCTATCATGAGTTTTACGATTGAAGTTTATTCAATTATCAACCACCTGTTGTTTAGAACCAGGATTCGTCTGAGGCAGAGTCTTCGGATGAAACAGGTTCGGTTGTGTGCTGTGAAGATTCTATTCCCAGGGAGTCTGCCTCTTGCGGAAGCGCCCCACCGTCTCCCACCATCAACGTCAGCACAGCACCGACAGGTACTTTCTCTCCGGTAGTAAGTGAACGGCCTTTGTACTTTATGCCATATACCCAGTCTTTCTCTCCGGCCACATGCTGTATCTCGGCCAGTTTAAAGCCGGCAGCCAGAATGCGCGCCTCCGCTTGGCGCAGAGAACTATTATCTGCCACATCGGGAACGGTGTGCAGAGGTACATTCAGTGTATTGATAGTGAGATAGATCGTGCGTCCTTCCTTCACCTTTTGTCCTGCCGCAGGATTATATTCGAGGATGCATCCGGCAGGTAAAGCTTTCACGTAGCTTGAATCAGAAACAATGCAGCTCAATCCCTGGTTACGAAACAGCTTCTCGGCTTCGCCTATGCTCATGCCTTTCACGTCGGGCACTACCACGGCTTCGCCGTGACGGGTATATATATCCAGTCCTTTCAGCACTCCAAATATCAGTCCTACCACTACAACAATCATTGCAAGAAGGTTCACCCAGAAGTATTTATTCTGCTTGAAAGAGAAAAAATCTTTTATTGTCATAATCTTTAGCACGTTATTTGGGGCAAAGATACAATTTTCACCACATAGTACACGGAGAAGTTCCAAGTTTTTATCTTATATTGAGACCCTGCCGACAAAATAATCTCTTTTGAAATACAAGATGAACAATGATTTAATGAACGATTTCCCCAAAAACCTATTTTATTGCCATAACCAGTGCCATTTTGCCGAAAAAGCCATTGCATAATGCCGTTTTGTGCTATACATTATACCCAAATGAACGGTACATAAGACGGATATGCCTCATACTTTACTTTGTTTCGCAGTTGCGGGCTCTTCGGCCCGCAATTGGAAAACAAAGAAAAGAAACGTCCAAAACGGCAAAAACAATAAGTCTTTGCCACATTTTCCATGCTTCATTCCTCTATTCTCCTGCCTGTATTTTACTGGGGATGAATGGGAGGATGCTTAACTGTGCGATACCTACCACGACAAGAAAAGCCGCAAAAGACATTTTCAGTCTTTTGCGGCTTTTTTATTTCTTTGTACAAGGAATCAGCTTATGCCTTCACTCCGTTGTATTCGTCAGAAACAGTCAGTTTCTTTCTGCCTTTAGCACGACGTGCTGCCAATACTCTACGACCGTTAGCACTTGCCATTCTCTCACGGAAACCGTGTTTGTTCTTTCTCTTTCTGTTAGAGGGTTGAAATGTTCTTTTCATTACTGTATCTTTGTTTTATGTTATTATTCTTATTTCTCACGAATTCGGGCTGCAAAAATAGGGACTTTTTTCAAATAAACCAAGAGATAACTCATTTTCTCTCAAAACTTTTTGCGTTTTCTACCTATTTCCATTACTTTTGCACCCGCAAACCTGCACTAAAGGAGTAATTTCTAATATAATAATAATAAAGACAATAAGTATGATTAATGCCCAAGACATTAAAAACGGAACTTGCATCCGTATGGACGGCAAGCTGTATTTCTGCGTAGAATTCCTGCACGTAAAGCCGGGAAAAGGTAACACTTTTATGCGTACCAAACTGAAAGACGTGGTAAGCGGTTATGTTCTCGAACGTCGTTTCAACATCGGTGAGAAGCTGGAAGATGTACGTGTAGAGCGTCGCCCCTACCAATTCTTATACAAAGAAGGTGAAGATTACATCTTCATGAATCAGGAAACTTTCGACCAGCACCCCATCGCTCACGACCTGATCAACGGCGTTGACTTCCTGCTGGAAGGAACCGTTCTCGAAGTGGTATCCGATGCTTCTACAGAAACCGTACTTTATGCAGATATGCCTATCAAGGTTCAAATGAAGGTTACTTATACCGAACCGGGAATGAAGGGCGACACTGCAACCAACACCCTGAAGCCTGCTACCGTAGAGTCTGGCGCAACAGTACGCGTTCCTTTGTTCATCAACGAAGGCGAAACGATTGAAATCGATACTCGCGACGGTTCTTACGTAGGACGTGTGAAAGCATAAGCACCCGCCCCGAACAGATATAAAGTCACCCGGACGTTTCAGCACGAAGCGCCGGGTGTTTTTTTGTATAGAACGAAGGTATTATCGGGAAATAAGTACGTATCTTTGTAAGTGGAAATTATTAAAAGACCGACACCATGCGATACTCCGTCATCATCCCCGTGTACAACCGTCCCGACGAAGTGGACGAATTACTACAAAGCCTGACGCAACAAAGCTTCAAGGACTTTGAAGTGGTGGTTGTAGAAGATGGTTCTTCCATTCCTTGCAAAGAGGTGGTAGAGAAATACCAGGGGCAACTGGATATACATTATTACAATAAGCCAAACTCCGGTCCCGGGCAAACACGCAACTACGGGGCGGAGCGAAGCCAGGGGGAATACCTTATTATATTGGACTCCGACTGTATCTTGCCGGAAGGATATTTCTCCGCCGTAGAAGAAGAATTGCAAAGAGAGCCTGCCGACGCATTCGGCGGCCCGGACCGTGCACACGAATCGTTCACAGACATACAGAAAGCCATCAACTATTCAATGACTTCCTTCTTCACTACCGGCGGCATCCGGGGGGGGAAGAAGAAGATGGACAAGTTCTATCCGCGAAGTTTCAATATGGGAGTGCGACGGGAGGTCTATCAAGCGCTGGGTGGATTCTCGAAGATGCGCTTCGGAGAAGATATAGACTTCAGCATCCGCATCTTCAAGGGAGGATATACCTGCCGGTTGTTCCCTGCCGCCTGGGTATATCATAAACGAAGAACGGATTTACGGAAATTCTTCAAGCAAGTGCACAACTCGGGCATCGCCCGAATCAATCTATATAAGAAGTACCCGGAATCATTGAAGATTGTCCATCTGTTACCGGCTGCCTTCACCTTGGGAGTGGCAATACTACTGCTGGGAGCACCTTTCTGCCTGTACAGCCTGACGCCCATCCTGCTCTATGCCCTGCTGGTATGCGCAGATTCTTCCATTCAAAACCACAGCCTGCGCATCGGCGTCTACTCCATCGCAGCATCGTTCATCCAGCTCATCGGATACGGAACGGGCTTCTGGCGTGCCTGGTGGAACCGTTGTATCCTTGGCAAAGACGAGTTCGAAGCATTCAAAAAGAACTTCTATAAATAATGGACAAACTGACTATCAACCAGTGGGCCGAAGAAGACCGCCCACGGGAGAAGATGATGCAGAAAGGCGCCGAAGCACTAAGCGATGCCGAACTGCTTGCCATCCTCATCGGCTCGGGCAACACGGACGAAAGCGCCGTAGCCCTGACGCAACGGGTACTCTCCGCCACCGGCAACGACCTGAACCAACTGGGAAAATGGGAAGTCCGCGACTTCTCCCGCTTCAAAGGCTTCGGCCCCGCCAAAAGCATCACCATCATGGCCGCCCTGGAACTGGGCAAACGCCGCAGCTTGCAAGAGCGCCCCGAACGTGCCGTCATCCGTTCTTCCCAAGACATCTACGACCTGCTACATCCCCTGCTCTGCGACCTGGCACAAGAAGAGTTCTGGGTGCTGCTGATGAACCAGGCCGCCCGCGTCATCGACAAAGTACGCATCAGCCGCGGCGGTATAGACCAAACCACCGCCGACGTGCGAAGCATCCTGCGCGAAGCCCTGCTGCAACGAGCCACGCAGATATCCCTCATCCACAACCACCCTTCCGGCAACCCACGTCCCAGCACAGAAGACCGCCGGCTGACGGAGCTCGTGAACAAAGCCGCCCAAACGATGAACATCCGGCTGACCGACCACGTTATCATCAGCGACGGGAAGTATTACAGCTTCAGCGACGAAGGATTGCTATAACTTCCCCGTAGCATAACGACCGTTACCTCACAGGGTAACAACCTTCACCACGCAGGGTAACTCCTTTTACATGCCGCGGTAAAGGCTTTTACACACCGGGGTAAATGCTTTTACATCGCGCAGAAAAAGCCGGTAAATGCAAGGCATTGATAGATAGCATAGTGCAACAAAAGGCACTAATCCTATCTTGATTCTTTGTAGTCTCGATTAAATTCTTTAGCTTTGTTTCCGTAAAACCTATAATATATCCTTACGATTATGACCAAATTTGAAATAGAAGAGAAAATAGTAGCCATGCTCAAGACGGTATTCGACCCGGAAATTCCGGTCAACGTTTATGACTTGGGACTGATATACAAGATAGATGTTGCCGACAACGGCGAAGTAACCATCGACATGACGCTAACCGCTCCCAACTGTCCGGCGGCTGACTTCATCATGGAAGACGTGCGCCAACGGGTAGAGTCTATCGACGGCATCACTTCCGCCACCATCAACCTGGTATTTGAGCCCGAATGGGACAAGGACATGATGAGCGAAGAAGCAAAACTGGAGCTGGGATTTCTCTAAAAATAGTTGATAATTGATAGTTGATAAAGAGATGAAGAATGTATATTTCCTATCCGACGCTCATCTTGGCTCCCGGGCCATAGAGCACAGCCGCACTCAGGAGCGCAGGCTGGTGAACTTTCTGGACAGCATCAAGCATAAAGCAGCTGCCGTGTACTTGCTGGGAGACATTTTCGACTTCTGGTACGAGTTCCGCACCGTAGTGCCTAAAGGCTATACCCGCTTTCTGGGGAAACTGTCCGAACTGACCGACCTGGGCGTGGAAGTACACTTCTTCACCGGCAACCACGACCTGTGGTGCGGTGACTACCTGACGACCGAATGCGGCGTCATCATCCACCGCGAACCACTCACCACCGAAATCTACGGGAAAGAATTCTACCTTGCCCACGGTGACGGGCTGGGCGATCCGGACAAGAAGTACCGCTTCCTGCGCTCCATGTTCCATAGCCCCACCCTCCAAATGCTCTTCTCCTCCCTCCACCCCCGCTGGAGCATCGACCTGGGACTGACCTGGGCAAAGCACAGCCGAATGAAACGCATCAATGGCAAAGAACCCGAATACTTGGGAGAAGACAAGGAATACCTGGTACTCTACACCAAAGAGTATCTGAAAAGTCATCCCAACATCAATTACTTCCTCTACGGACATCGCCACATCGAACTGGATCTGATGCTGAGCGCCACCGCCCGCATACTGATCCTTGGGGATTGGATAAACTACTTCTCTTATGCCGTATTCGACGGCGAAAACCTCTTCCTGGAAGAGTTCATCGAAGGAGAAACCAAATTATAACCCACAAATAGAATCTCTATGAAAACGTTAAAACTGAAAAACATGATTGCCGGATGCCTGCTTATAGCAGCCATACTCCCGGCATGGGGACAACCCGCCCCGGCACAGGATGCACACCTACCACGCGCCACCGCCCCAAAGAAACTGGAGAATGCAATGGTAAAGTACCTCGATACTGTGAAGAAAGCCGAACAAGACCTGCACAGCATCATGATAGTGCAACACGGCAACGTGGTTGCCGCCGAATGGATGAGCGAAGGCAAGGAAAACGAACCACACATCCTGAACTCCGTCAGCAAGACATTCACCGCCACTGCCGTAGGACTTGCCATTGCCGAAGGAAGGCTGAAACTGACCGACAAAGTCATCTCCTTTTTCCCCGACAAACTCCCAGCTACCGTCAGCGAGAACCTGGCAGCTATGACCGTACGCGACCTGCTGACCATGAACTGCGGACACGACGTAGACCCTACGGGAAGCATCAACCGGAAAACAGGCAACGACTGGGTGCAAGATTTCCTCGCCTACCCGGTGGAGCACAAGCCCGGCACGTTCTTTACATACAACAGCGTAGGAACCTATATGCTCTCGGCCATCGTGCAGAAGCTGACGGGCGAGAAAATAGTAGATTATCTCTATCCACGGCTGTTCCAGCCGCTTGGCATTGACAAGCCCCGATGGGAAGAGAGTCCGCAAGGCATCAACACCGGTGGTTGGGGTCTGTACCTCAAGACGGAAGACCTCGCTAAGGTGGGACAACTCTTCCTGCAAAAAGGCAAATGGAACGGACAGCAAATATTGCCCGAGGAATGGGTGAAAGAAGCATCCGCCTACCAGGTGTCGTCGCTGCCTGCAGGCAAGAAGCCGGAACAAGTGAAAGCAGAAAAGATGAGTGCCAAGACCAGCGACTGGCTACAAGGCTACGGCTACCAGATGTGGCGTTGCCGTCACAATGGCTATCGTGCCGACGGAGCTAACGGCCAATACATCCTGGTGATGCCCGACAAGGATGCCGTCATCGCCGTCACTGCACATATCGGAGATATGCAGGCTGAATTGGATTTGATTTGGAAGTACCTGCTCCCGGCGTTATAAAACGTTTATTCTCCCGAATGATTCTCAAAAGAGAAGCGTGTCTTTGAAACTTTTTGCGGCAATCGGGGTTTATCATAAGAAACCATTAAAACAAAAGTGTTATGGATGATATGATTTACAGAAACGACTCCATTGCCGAAGAGAACTTAGATCCTCATGGACGCCCGGCAATAGATAAATTTGAAGAGTGGGGCGAAGAGGTTTCCGAACGGACAGACCTCGGCTACAAAGACAAGAAGGTGAAATCAGAGGAAGAGCGGAAGAAACTCACCGAAGAGATAGACCGGATAATCAAAGCAGATTTGGAATAAGGTATATTACTACAAGAAAGAAGATAGGCTGAATCAAAAGTGTTGATTCAGCCTATCTTCTTTAAGTATAAAAGGATTATTTATATCCCGCAGCCTTTGCGATGCGCTTCGGGATTTCCGTATTATCCATCTTGCCTTCGAACAGTTTGGAACCTGCACCTATTGCAAATACCGGAACATAGCCTGCCGTATGGTTAGGACTTGTCCAGCCTACCATTGCAATCTGACTCATCACCTTGCGGGCAACGGCAGCAAGCGGTTCGGTCTTGGCATAAAGACTTTCTTCAAAGACAACGTGGTTCTTTACAAAGGAATCCTCGTATTCGTCACGGAGCATCTTCTCCTGTTCCCAAGTCAAAGGCAATGTTTTCCAGAATCCCATTCTGTCGGCAAGCAGTGCTTTCACCTCTTCCCAAGAGACTTTATTACCCTTCTCCTTGCGCAAGTCAGTTATTGCTACGGAAAGCAGTTCCTGAGATTGTTTTTGGTTTACCAAAGACTTCAGATACAGTTCGTACTTGGAAGTGCCCAAGCCCAAGCCGCCGGTTTCGTGGTCGGCTGTAATCACAATCAGCGTTTCCTTCGGATGCTTCTTATAGAACTCGTATGCCACTTTCACGGCATTGTCCATATCAACCACTTCTTCGAACGCAGTGGCGGGGTCGTTGCCGTGGCAAGCCCAGTCTATCTTCCCGCCTTCTACCATCAGGAAGAATCCCTTGTTGTTTCCTTTGGTCAGGAAGGAGATAGCGCTTTCTGTAATTTCCGTCAAGGTCAGGTCACCGTCTTTATGGTCGATGGCGTATGGCAGACAGGAAGGATCGGCACCTTCCTTCTGGATAAGCACCATCTTCTGTGCATCGGCTGCTTTGGCGTTATATTCGTCCAGCCCTCTGGCAATGGTATATCCGGCTTCTTCGATGATAGGGAAGATGCTCGGAGCTTCTTTCTTCTCAAAAGTCGTGGTGGGTTTCAGGAAACCGCTGCCGGCATAGAAGTCGAAGTTTGCTTTCGGCAGGTCGAGAGCTATCTCATAGTACATATTGCGGTTGGGCTGATGAGCATAAAAAGCAGCAGGAGTAGCGTGGTCTACGCTGACACTGGTTGTCACACCCACTCTCTTTCCGGCTTTCTTGGCTTTCTCGGCAACGGTCTGGAGAGCTTTCTTATTGTCGTCCATGCCGATAGCACCGTTGTAAGTCTTTGCGCCGGTGGAGAGGGCTGTTCCGGCAGCAGAAGAGTCGGTCACGGAGTTGGTAGCAGAGAAAGTGGTGGCGAAGCTGGCAACCGGGAAGGTAGTAAACAACAGAGGTTTTACTCCGATACGTCCTTCTTGTTCGGCCAGGTACATTTCCGTTCCGTTCACTTGGTTCACTCCCATTCCATCGCCGATGAAATAGAACACATACTTTGCTTGCTGGGCATACGCGACACCGGTCAGCAGCACGAAGAGCAACACATACATTAATCGTTTCATAAGACTTGCTATTTATTTAAAGTTGTTCAAAAAGTCGTCACTGTTTCTTAAAACGTAACAAAGATAAGGATTTCAAACCATTCAGACATGAAGATTCAGTTAAAAAAGAGAAGCCGGGAAACAGCTTTACCTGTCCCGGCTTCTTCTTTTCAACCCGTCGGAAAGATACTTCCGACTATTTATCGTTCAGAATTGTCATAGTGTCCGAAGCAATCATCAGCTCTTCGTCAGTAGGAATTACTACAACTTTCACTTTGGAGTCGGGAGCGGATACAACCACTTCCTGACCTTTCACTGCGTTCTTTTCAAAATCCATCTTCACACCGAGGAATTCAAGACCTTCGCACACGGCAGCACGGCAAGTGTACTGGTTCTCGCCCACACCGCCGGTGAACACGATAACATCTACTCCGCCCATAGCGGCAGCGTATGCACCGATATACTTCTTGATGCGGTAGTTGTACATCTTGTCTACCATGATGGCTTCTTTATCTCCGGCAGCAACGGCGGCTTCAAGGTCGCGCATGTCACTGGCACCGTTTCTCAGACCGGCTACACCGGATTTCTTGTTCAACAAATCGGAAACACCGGCCGTGTCAAGTCCTTCCTTATCCATGATAAAGGTTACTGCACCTGCGTCGATGTCGCCGCAACGGGTACCCATCATCAAGCCTTCCAGCGGGGTAAGTCCCATTGTAGTATCTACACACTTGCCATCTTTCACGGCAGCAATGGATGCACCGTTGCCGATGTGGCAGGTAATCACCTTCAAGCCTTCGGGCTTCACGCCCAGGAATTCGCACACGCGCTGCGAAACGTAGCGGTGGGATGTTCCGTGGAAACCATAACGGCGGATGCCGTACTTCTTATACAATTCATAAGGAATGGCATACAGGTACGCGTACTCCGGCATTGTCTGATGGAAAGCGGTATCGAACACACCTACTTGCGGCACGTTGGGCAAGATGGCAGCGATGGCATTCACACCTTTCAGGTTGGCAGGGTTATGGAGCGGAGCAAGGTCGTTGCAAGCCGTGAAGGCATCGAGTACTTCCTGCGTCAGCAATACAGACTTGCTGAACTTCTCTCCTCCGTGCACCATGCGGTGGCCTACGGCATTGATTTCATCCAGTGACTTGATAGCGCCGTATTCCGGGCTTACCAATGTTTCGAGGATGAACTCCACACCTACCGTATGTTCGGGAATGTCTTTTTCCAGGATTTTCTTCTCCCCGCCAGGCATCGTAAACTTCAAGAACGAACCTTCCAGGCCGATCTTCTCAATACCGCCCTGAGCGATAACTTCCTTTTTGCCCATATCAAACAATTTGTACTTGATGGACGAGCTACCGCAATTCAATACTAATACTTTCATTTTGTCTTAGATTTATAAGTTATTTAGAACGTTTTTTAGCCGCAATAGCCTGATTGGCAGTGATGGCAATCATACGATAAACATCTTCGATGGAGCAACCGCGTGAAAGGTCGTTCACCGGACGGGCGATACCTTGCAGGATGGGGCCTACCGCATCGGCATGTCCCAGGCGTTGCACCAGTTTATATGAAATGTTTCCAACTTCGAGGCTGGGCACAATCAGCACGTTGGCACTGCCGGCAATAGCAGAACCGGGAGCTTTGTTGGCAGCTACCTCGGGTACCAGGGCAGCATCGGCTTGCAGTTCGCCGTCGATGGCCAGGTCCGGTTCCATCTCTTTGGCAATCTTCAATGCCTCTACCACTTTGTCTACCACTTCGTGCTTGGCAGAGCCTTTCGTAGAGAAACTGAGCAATGCCACTTTGGGCTCTACGCCTACGATAGCCTTCGCGGTCTGTGCCGTGCAAACGGCAATCTGTGCCAACTGTGAGGCATCAGGTACGGGAGTCACGGCAACATCACCCATCACCAGGATGCCGTTCTTGCCATACTCGGGAGCATGGGTCAGCAACAGCATGGCGCCGGATACACACGTAATACCGGGAGTGGTCTTGATAATCTGCAAAGCCGGACGGAGCACGTCGCCCGTAGTGTTGCGGGCACCTGCCAACTGACCGTCGGCATCGCCGTTCTTAATAATCAGGCAACCCAGGTAAAGAGGATTGAGCACCAGCTTGCGGGCCTCTTCAATGGTCATGCCTTTGTTCTTACGCAACTCAAACAGCAACTGCGCATACTCTTCTTTCTTCGGATGATTTTCCGGGTCGATAATAGTTGCTTTCTCTATATTGCCGAGCCCCCACTCTTGGGCACAAGCACGAATCTCTTCCGGATTACCCAGAAGAATCAAGTCAGCAACACCGTCAGTCAAGATCTGGTTAGCTGCCTTCAAGGTACGTTCTTCAGTACCTTCGGGAAGAACAATGCGTTGGCGATCGGCTTTCGCACGTTCCATAATTCCATTAATTAATCTTTGCATGATATTTTAATTGTGTATTATAAATCAGTAGTACGTGTCATTCACGCCGCAAAAGTACACAATTTTGCAATATCAACATTGCAATACCGAGTGTTTTTCTGTCCTAATCTTCGTAAATTGTAATATTTAACATAAAGGGATAATCTTAGGCTTCGCGCGCGTTTCTATTATAATCCATCCGGTTTCAAACAGCCTTTCCAAAGCATACATATGCCAAGCATTTTGTTTTGACAAACGTCGAAACCAAATGAAACTCTATTCTAATGGCGGGAAAGGTAAAAATATTGACCGCAAGCGGAACAAGCAATAGAGAGAATGCCTAACTTTGCGGCGGTTTTCAATGGATATATAAGGTATAAGTATTATGATTCGTCAATGCGCCATCCTCTTCGGATGTTTAGCCCTGGGTGAACTGATTGTTTTCCTTACGGGTATCAAGCTACCCTCCAGCATCATTGGTATGCTGTTGCTCACCCTTTTCTTGAAATTGGGTTGGATAAAGCTGCACTGGGTGCAGGGCATGTCCGACTTCCTGGTTGCTAACTTGGGTTTCTTCTTCGTGCCGCCCGGCGTGGCGCTGATGCTCTATTTTGACATCATTGCCGCCCAGTTCTGGCCGATAGTTATCGCTTCATTAGTCAGTACCCTGCTGGTGATTGTGGTCACCGGATGGGTTCATCAATTAACACGCAGAATCAAATGAACTTCTTGGAGAACGAATTTTTCTTGCTGGCTATCACTTTCGGAGTTTTCTTCTTAGCCAAACTGTTGCAAAAGAAAACAGGAATCATGTTGCTCAACCCCATCCTGCTGACCATCGCCGTGCTCATCATCTTCCTGAAGACGGCGCACATCAGCTACGAGACTTACAATGAAGGGGGACATCTGATAGAGTTTTGGCTGAAACCGGCGGTTGTGGCGCTGGGAGTGCCGCTTTATCTGCAACTGGAAACGATCAAGAAGCAGTTGCTGCCCATCTTGCTATCCCAACTGGCGGGCTGCATTGTCGGTGTCGTCTCCGTGGTGCTGATAGCGAAGCTGATGGGAGCTTCGGATGAAATCATCTATTCACTGGCGCCAAAGTCCGTCACTACGCCGATAGCGATGGAAGTGACCAAGACGCTGGGCGGAATACCTTCGCTAACTGCCGCCGTGGTGGTGTGCGTCGGTCTGCTGGGCGGCATACTGGGTTTCAAGACGATGAAGCTGACCCACATCGGCAGCCCTATGGCGCAAGGGTTGTCGCTGGGAGCCGCTGCCCACGCGGTAGGCACTTCTACGGCGATGGAAATCAGCAGCAAGTACGGTGCGTTTGCCAGTCTCGGTTTAACGTTGAATGGCATCTTCACGGCTTTATTAACACCAACTATATTAAGATTGTTAGGGCTACTCTAACAAAATCTTCCTATTTTTGTTATTCAATATGCTAACCAATTAAAAACAACGTATGATACCATTTAAAGATATCGAGTTAAAAGACAAAGACCTCATTACCTCATACACGCAGAACAGCCCGCGACAGAATTGCGACCTTTCATTCTCCAACCTATGCAGTTGGCGCTTCCTGTATAATACCAAGTTTGCCGTTCAGGACGGATTCCTGTTGTTGAAGTTCTGGGCGGACGGGGAACTGGTATATATGATGCCCATAGGCAACGGTGATTTGAACAAAGCATTGGAAGCATTAAGAGAAGATGCCCACCGCGAAGGCCAGCCCCTCTGCCTGCTGGGTATATGTGCCGGGATGTGCTCGGAGCTGGAAACCTTTATGCCCGGCCGGTTCCAGTTCACTGCCGACCGCGATTATGCCGATTATGTGTATCTGCGCACCGACCTTGCCACACTTTCGGGCAAGAAGTTCCAGGCGAAACGGAACCACGTCAATAAGTTCAAGCGTACCTACAACTACCAATATACCCCCATCACTCCCGACCGCATTCAGGAATGCCTCGACCTGGAAGCCGAATGGTGCAAAGCCAATAACTGCGACCAGCACGAAGGAACGGGCAACGAACGCCGCGCACTGATCTATGCCCTTCACAACTTCGAGGCACTGGGCCTGACGGGAGGCATCTTGCACGTAGATAACCGGATTGCAGCCTTCACCTTCGGTATGCCCATCAACCAAGATACCTTCGGGGTACACGTAGAGAAGGCTGATACCAGCATCGACGGGGCATACGCAATGATTAACTACGAGTTTGCCAACCACATCCCCGAACAATACGTCTATATAAACCGGGAAGAAGACCTGGGCATCGAAGGCTTGCGCAAAGCGAAGCTGTCCTATCAGCCTGCCATCATATTGGAGAAGTACGTTGCTTGCCTCAAGGATGAACCGGTGGAGGTGATAAAGTGGTAGGTGATTAGTGATAAGGTGATAAAGTGATTAGATGATGATACGGGAAAAAGTAAAAAACTTGTGGAAGCTCTGTTTCGACGACAGCAAGGAGTTCATCGAAATGTACTTCCGGCTGCGCTACAACAACGACGTCAACATCGCCATCGAAAGTGGCGAGGAGGTGATTGCTGCCCTGCAAATGCTGCCGTATCCCATGACTTTCTGCGGAGGGGAAATCAATACGGCTTATATTTCGGGGGCTTGCACGCATCCCGATTACCGCAATCGAGGCGTGATGCACGAACTACTGTCGCAAGCATTCACGCGGATGCTGCGCAATAATGTGGCGGTTTCTACCCTGATACCGGCAGAGCCGTGGCTTTTCTCTTACTATGCCCGCAAGGGTTATGCTGCCGTGTTCAATTACAACAGCATCACCTTCGTATCACCCGCCGCCCCGCTTGCCAAAGGAGTCTACACGCTGAAAGCCGTCCATGAGTATAAAGCTGATGTATACGAATATCTGAACCGGAAACTGAGGGAACGTCCGTGCTGCATCCAGCATACGGAAAAGGATTTCCAGGTCATCCTCTCCGACTTACGTCTGAGCCGGGGAACGGTCTTTGTGCTGAGCCGCGGTGGAACGATCACCGCACTCGCCATCGCCTATCCCGCAAGCGAAAGCCAATGGTACATCGGAGAAATTGTATCGGATACTTCCGAAACAGGTTCATTACTGCTTCAACGCATCTGCACGAAACTCAAAGTTCCTTCCGTCGAAGTCCTCACTCCCCCTGCCGACCGGGAGTCCGGAAAGCACCTCGGCATGGCGCGCATCATCAATGCCAAGGCTGTGTTGCAACTCTATGCCGCCGCCCACCCGGAACAGGAGCTCAACATCCAACTGACCGACGAACAGGTGAGCGCCAACAACGGCTACTATTATCTGAACAACGGGATGTGTATGAATAGTGCCAAGCGTCTGCCGGGCAGTCACTTGGCACTCACAATCGGCGAACTCACCGAAAAAGTATTTTCATCATCAGTGCCCTACATGAGCCTGATGCTGAACTGACATTACAATCCGCTGAAGTCTACTCCTTCGAATACCAATGAAGGGATGCGCCAGGAAGAAGACAGACGGGGATCATTGCCGATGGCCACCAAAGACGACCAAAGCGTAACCATATTACCCGTCACATTCATTTCATTCACCGGCTGAGTCAGCTTGCCGTTCTCAATCAGGAACCCTTCGATACCGTATGAGAAGTCGCCGGAACTGCTATTGCTGTTACCACCGTTGAATCCCGTAACCAGAATACCTTTCTCTACGTCGGCTATCAATCCGTCCAAATCTTTGTTGCCCGGCTGCAATACCAGCAGGGAAGGTGAGTTGATAGTGGGCGCCACGCCCATCTTCTTGGAGTTATAAGTATCTATGAAGTATGTCTTCAGCACTCCGCTCTCAAATACGGGGCGGCGTTCCGTTGCCACGCCTTCGGTATCGAAGTAGCGGGCACCATTGGCACCGATAGTATGCGGTTCGTCCATCAGGTTCAACTTGTCGGAACCTACTTTCGTATTCAGTTTATCCAGCAAGAACGAATTCTTCTGTTGCAGGGCGGAGCCATAGAGTGCACTCAGCAGCGGACTAATCAGTTGGCCGGAGTTCATCGGGTCCACCACCATGGTGTACTTGCCCGAAGCTGCTTTCTTCTGTCCCAACTTCTGCAACACACGTTCCAAAGCCTTCACGCCGATGCCGGACTTTATCAGTTTGTCATAATACAAGGCCGAGTCGTACCAATAGGAAGAAGGACGTGCCTCGCCCTCACCCTTCACCGCCACTTCGGCAAATGCGGAAAACCAGGTAGACTTGGATTCGCCTTCAAAGCCGTTGCTCGTCAAGCGATAGGAAGCGTTCTCACCGTCGCTGTAAGAAGTGCTCACCGAAATGATGCGCTCGTCTTTACCCATCACTTCTTCGGCAGCCATGCGGGCTATCGCTACTTTATCGTCGGGGTTGATGTCGTAGAACTTCGTGTCGAACAACTGCAAGTCGGGCTTTCCGCCTTTATAGTAGCGGGAAGCATCGGGCAACACGCGTGCCTTGTCTTCCGCCAGATAGCGCGTAGACTCGATGCCGTTCTTGATGAATCCTTCCAGTTCTTTCTTGTCGAGACGGTTGGTAGAGTATGAACCGTACTTACCATCTACAAACAGACTGATGCTCAGTCCGCTTTCGGACGCTTGCTGCAACTTATCCATCTTCGCATCACGCAGTTCGAAGGAAGCATTGGAATTGGAGTACAGCACCAACTTAGCTGCCTGGCAACCATTCTTCAGGGCATAGTCCATTGCCCATTGTGCCAATTTCTTATTATTATCTGTAATCATTGTCTTTCTTAATTGAGAATTGATACTTAGCTTTCTCCACCCACTGTCAGTTTGCTGACCAATGCCGACGGCATACCGCAGGTAACCGGGCAAGACTGTCCGTCCTTGCCACACGTCCATGTGCCGTTGTCAATCTTGTCGTTATTGGCAACCATCGTAATATCGGCCAATGCCTTGGGGCCGTTGCCGATGATGTTGATATCCTTGATGGGTTGCGTCAGCTTGCCGTCCTCAATCAGATAACCGGACTTCACGAAGAAGGTAAAGTCTCCGGCACCGATCTGCACCTGGCCGTTGGTGAACTGGTCTACATAGATACCGTTCTTCACGGTGGAGATGATGTCTTCTTCCTTCATATTGCCGGCTTCCATATACGTGGCACGCATACGGGGGATGGGCATATTGCGGAAGGTGTCGCGACGTCCGTTTCCGGTGGGGGCCACGCCGTAGTGCTGGGCACTGATGCGGTCGTGCAGGTAGCTGGTCAGGATGCCTTCTTTCACGATGTAGGTCTTTTGCCCTTCCACGCCTTCGTCGTCGAAGTTCACGGAACCGCGGTTGAAGTCGATGGTACCGTCGTCCACCACATTGATATGTTCGTTGCACACCTTCTTGCCGAAGAGGTCGCAGAAGATGGAAGTGCGCTTGCGGTTGAAGTCCGCCTCGAAAGCATGTCCGATGGCCTCGTGCAGCAAAATACCGGAACCGCCGGCACCCATCACTACGGGCATTTCGCCGCCTTTGGGCTTCACGGCTTTGAACAGGATGGACGTATTATCCACCACTTCACGTGCCAGTATTTCTACAAGGTCGTCCGTCATGAACTCGAATCCCTTGCGGTAGGAACGGCTTGCCATACCGTTCTCCATCTTGCCGTTCTCTTCCATGATACAAACGGCCACGAAAGATACCATCGGGCGGTAGTCGTAATAGCTGACGCCTTCGGAGTTGCAGAAGAGCACGTGCGAGGTGCTGTCCATCAGGTATGCCTGCACTTTGCTTACGCGCTTGTCCAGTGAGAACACTTTCTCGTTCAGCTTCTCCAGGTAAGGGATTTTAGCCTTCACGCTTACATCTTCCCACGGGTTGGTAACTGCATAACGGCTCTTGGCAATCGTCTTTTCGGTCAGCGCAGCCACCTTGCCGGCCTTGCCGGAAGAAGCAATGCGGGCAGCCGTACGGGCGGCACGCAGCATTTCGTCCAAAGTGATGCCCTCTACGTATGCATATCCGCTCTGGTCGCCTGCCAGTACACGTACGCCCATACCAAAGTCGATGTTGGCGCCGCAGTTGTTCACTTTGCCATCCATCAGACTCACGTCATTGTTGAAGGTGTGTTCAAAATAGAGGTCGGCATAGTCACCGCCTTTCTCCAAAGCAACAGCAAGTACTTTCTTCAAATCGGCTTCTGTTACGCCGAAATGATTCATTGCCGCAGCAACAGCAGACTTGTTATCTGCTCCCCCCAGTGCATTCCGCACGGATGCCGGCATGGCCAATGACGGTATAGCCAGCGTTCCTAATGCCGCCAAGCTCCCCGTTCGCAAAAAGTTTCGTCTATCCATCCTTTTCAGTTATTAGTTATTAGATATTGATTATACTTTACGTCTCAAAACATTACTTCTTTTGCATCAAAACAATGCCGCTTTTGCACGAAAACATTGCCGCATTTGATGCAAAACAATGCCGCATTTGCAGCAAGACATTGCCACTATTGATACAGAGGGAGTTAGCTTTCTTTCGTCAGCAAACTCTCCAGTTCCTCGGCGGTAAGCCGCAGGTAGAACTGCCCCTTATAGGCAACGGAGATAGACCCGGTTTCTTCCGACACAATGATGGCGTGCGCATCGGAAACCTGCGAGATGCCCATCGCCGCGCGATGCCGCAATCCCAGTTCTTTGGGTATATCCAGATTGTGCGATACCGGCAAGATGCAGCCTGCCGCCTTGATACGTTTCTTACTGATGACCATTGCCCCGTCGTGCAGCGGACTGTTCTTGAAAAAGATATTCTCTATCAGCCGCTGGTTGATGTCAGCGTTGATGATTTCGCCCGTACGCACCACGTCGTCCAGGGGCATGCTGTGCTCCATCACGATCAGGGCGCCAACTTTCTGCTTTCCCATGCTGATGCACGCCATTACAATCGGCATGATGTCTTCATGCTCCAGCGATTCTTTCTTGTTGCCGGTGAAAAAGCGCACCAATGCACTGGCATGCTTGTGCGAACCGAGCGTCAGGAGGAACCTTCGTATCTCATCCTGAAACAGGATGATGAGCGCCAGTACGCCTACACTGACCAGCTTGTCGAAGATAGATCCCAGCAACTTCATCTCCAGCACCTGCGAAACGACCAGCCATATCAGGATAAATACCAGGATACCGGTAAACACATTGATAGAGCCGGAAGCCTTCATCAACTTGTACGTATAGTACAGCAGGAATGCCACCAGCAGAATATCTATAAAGTCTTTTATGCCAAACTCAAAAAACACGTTATTCAGTGATTAGTGGTTAATGATTCGTGATTCGTTTCTCTATACTGTTACAGCATACTGTCGCTGTATTTTCTCATTGCCTCTACGATTTTCACCGTTTCCACCGCCTCGCGCACATCGTGCACCCGCAGTATATCCGCCCCTTTCAGCAGGCAGATGGTATCGAGCACGGTCGTACCGTTCAGCGCTTCTTGGGGAGTGGTGCCGAGCAGACGGTAAATCATAGACTTGCGCGAAACACCTGCCAGCAGGGGAAGCTCAAACACCCGGAACTCTTCCAGATGGGCAAGCAGTTCATAGTTATGCTCCACCGTCTTGCCGAAGCCGAAGCCGGGGTCGAGGATGATGTCCTTTACCCCCAAGTCGCGCAACTGCTGCACTTTACGGGCGAAGTACTGAAAGACTTCCTTCAACAGATTATCGTAATGCGGATGTTGCTGCATATCTTGCGGGGTGCCTTGCATGTGCATCATTATATAAGGTACATTCAGCCGGGCAACCGTGCGGAACATCTCCGCGTCCATCTCGCCGGCAGCAATATCATTGATGATGGCCACCCCGAACTCTTCCACACACATCCTTGCCACGTCGGCCCTGAAGGTATCTACCGAGACAATCGCTTCCGGTACTATGCGACGAAGAATAGTCAACCCCAAACGCAGGCGTTCCATCTCTTCCTGTGCCGAAACATCCGCGGCATTCGGGCGGGAAGAGTAAGCGCCGATATCGATGATTCCGGCTCCTTCGCTGACAATCTGCTCTATACGCTGCACGATCTCCTTCTCGGTCTGCATGCGGCTGTCGGCATAAAATGAATCGGGAGTAATATTCAATATCCCCATAACACAGGGGGTGGAAAGGTTTAGCAAGGTGCCATTGACATTTATATATTTGGCTTTTGGTGTCTCCATGAATAGTTGTTTTCTATGATATACCTCTGCAAATGTAAACAAAAAAGGCATTAAATATGCAGAATATGCAGAAAAATAAACTACCTTTGCATAGAATGTGCAAATAAAACGCCATAATGACAAAGTCAAAATCTACCTACTATGCGTTAAGCTACATTTTCTGCTTTCTATTCATACTATGTAGCGTTCAGGTTCAGGCGCAACAGAAGGATGCCAGTGAAGTATATGATGTAGACAGTACGTTATATGCCTACTATCTCCGCTGTAAAGCAGCGATAGGAGACCCCGAGGTCATGCTAATGACCGACACCCTGTTCCGGCTGGCAGGAGAGAAGCAAGATATGCGGATGCAGGCAGTTGCCCTGTGCACCAAGCTCGACTACTATTACTACGAAGATGCTCATGAAGACAGCCTGCTGCACTATATAGATATAGTAAAAGAGTTTGCAAAGAAAACCCATCAGCCCAAGTATTACTATTTTGTATGGGCAAAGCGACTCATCCTCTACTACATCAAAAACCAACAGTACAACACAGCACTTTACGAAGCGGACAAGATGACAAAACAAGCGGAGCAGGACAATTACCCGGCAGGAATGGCGGACGGATTTAACGCGGTAAGCACCATCTATCAGACCAGAAAGTTATATGAACTCGCCATCGAAAGCCGAGAAAAGGAGATCGAAATCATCCTGAAATACAAGATTAGCACCTACAATTTAAGCACCGCATATGGAGCCCTCTCTTCCCTCTACAGCAAGTGCAACAAACTGGACAAAGCGGCAGAATGCCTGGAAAAAGCGAAAGAACATATTTACAGCAATACCCACGAATACTACTTCAACCTGAAGTGTGTCGGTTACTATATATACAGCGAAGAATATCCCAAAGCGAAAGAATACCTGCAAAAGGCCAAACAGTTGCTTGACACACACAAGGAAGTTGCCAAGGTCTCTCATGAGTACTATTCAAAGCTGAGAGATTACTATGTGAATACTAAACAATATCTCAAAGCTTTGGCTACACAAGAGCACATCGATAGTATGCGCCTCAGCCCCGATATCGACTTGGATGAACTACCAATCAAGGCCACTATATATAAAAATTTAGGCAATCCCGCAAAGGCTTTGGAATATTATCAGCAATATATCCACACCAGTGATTCACTCAATAAACTTCAAGAGGACATTGCCGCCAGCGAATATGCCACCAGACTCGGCGTAGAGCGGCTGAACACCGAGAAGCTCGAACTCCAACAGGAAATGCAGCAACGTGATTTAGCAAGCAAACAACGCATTATCTTCTTCCTGATTGCCTTACTGGTTCTCGGTTTTATCTTTTTCTATCGGGAGCATCTTCTTAACAGCAAACTGCGAATCTCTCAGAAGCAACTCTCGGAGAAGAACCAGGCTTTGCGTGCTTCCAGGGAAGAACTGATTATAGCCAAAGAGCAGGCAGAACAAGCCAGCATCATGAAAACCGAATTCATACAGAACATGAGCCATGAGATTCGTACTCCGCTAAACTCAATTGTCGGCTTCTCGCAGATAATCGGCAATATGAGCAAGGAGCATGAATGTTCTGAAGCACACGAATTTGCAGACATCATAGAGCAAGGCAGCAACAATCTGCTGCACCTGGTAGACGATGTACTGGACCTCGCAAGCCTCGATAGCGGAGCTGTCATTCCGACCGACATAGGTGCAGACGCCACCGCTATCTGCCGGGAATGCATCGTTCAGGTTGAACAGAGCCTGAAACCCGGTATCGATCTCAAACTTCAAACCGAAGCGGATGAATTTTACTTCTATACCAACCCGGTGCGTCTCTCCATGATTCTATCCCACCTGCTGAAGAATGCAGCCAAATTTACAGACGAGGGAAGTATCACCCTTGATTGGCATCAGGACGAGGTACATCGGCACATCATCTTCAGCGTTACGGATACGGGTATCGGCATTCCTAAAGACAAACAAGAGTTTGTATTCGATCGCTTTACAAAGGTAGACACTTTCACGCAAGGCACCGGACTGGGACTATCCATCGGGCGCATTTGTGCCGAAAAGATGGGAGGAAGCCTGACGCTCGATCCGAACTATACGAACGGTTGCCGCTTCATACTTACCTTGCCGCTGAGCCAATAAGTTCTTCCCCCTGCATTCACAAATATGGATAATAAACTCTATCTTTGCGGGAGATTTCAAATCTATCGAAAGTAATCTATTTAGCGTATAAAAGAAAACAATGGATATAGCCGCCCTTTATCAGATATTCTTGCAGTGTAGCTGCGTCACGACCGACAGCCGCAACTGTCCCCAAGGTTCTTTATTCATCGCCCTGAAAGGCGAAACGTTCAATGGCAATGCCTTTGCCGCCCGCGCTCTGGAACAGGGCAGTGCCTACGCAGTGGTAGATGAACCGGAATATGCCCCCGCAGGCAATTCACATTATATATTAGTGGACAACTGCCTGCGCACGCTTCAACAACTCGCCAATTACCACCGCCGGCAATTGGGTACGCGCATTATCGGCATCACCGGCACCAATGGCAAGACTACCACAAAGGAACTGATATCCGCCGTCCTCTCACAGAAATACAATATACTGTATACACAGGGGAACCTGAACAATCATATCGGTGTTCCCCTCACCCTGCTCCGCCTCCGCCCCGAACACAAATTTGCCGTTGTGGAGATGGGCGCGAGCCATCCCGGCGACATCAAGGAACTGGTAGAGATAGCCGAGCCGGACTATGGACTCATCACCAACGTAGGAAAGGCACACCTGGAAGGATTCGGCTCTTTCGAGGGAGTCATCAAAACAAAAGGCGAGCTGTACGACTTCTTGCGCGAACGCGACGACACTACTGTATTTATCCACTACGACAACCCGTATTTAAGGAAAATGGCAGAAGGATTGATGCTGGTAGCTTACGGATGCGAAGACGATTTATATATCAACGGGCACGTCACCGGCAACTCTCCTTACCTGACCTTTGAATGGAAGTCCGGCAAGAACGGGGAGCGATACGAAGTGCAGACGCAACTTATCGGCGAATACAACCTCCCCAATGCCCTGGCGGCCGTCACCATCGGATACTTCCTCCTGATAGCACCCGAGAAGATTAACCGGGCACTCACGGAGTACGCCCCGCAGAACAACCGTTCGCAACTGAAAAAGACTGCCGACAACATCCTGATTATCGATGCATACAACGCCAACCCAACCAGCATGATGGCCTCCATCGGCAACTTCCGCAACATGCAGGCCGAGCACAAGATGCTGATATTGGGAGATATGCGCGAACTGGGCAAAGACAGCCCCGAAGAGCATCAGAAGATTGTAGATTACCTGGAAGAGTGCGGCTTCAGTGATGTAGCACTGGTGGGTGAATTGTTTGCCGCCACCCGCCACACCTACCCTACCTATCCCGATGCAGCGTCGCTCATTGACGAGCTGCAAAAGAATAAGCCCGCAGGGAAAATGATTCTGATTAAAGGGTCGAACGGAATAAAGCTGAGTACAGTGGTAGAGTACTTGTAGTAGTGATTAATCACTATTTCATCCTCGGCCTCAGCACAAAGTAGCCGATAAGCGATGCCAGCACTGCTCCTGTAGTGTTGGCTGCAAAGTCCATCCAGTCGCCACCGCGATAGGTGGTGCAGTATTCTTGCAATAGCTCCACCACTCCACTGAACAAAACGGGACAGACAAGAGCTCCTACCCAGGCATGCCAGAACGGTGCATTATCCCTGCGGTGCGCCCGCAGAAACTCCAGCCAAAGCATACCGGACATACCAAAATACATACATATATGTACTACCTTATCTATATTGGGGATTTCGCTTATCTCCGTAGTAGGTGGCTTGAAGAAGGAGAGATAAATCACCATCAGGATGATGACAAGCGATACCGGATATTTCTTAATATAATACAGCATACTTCAAATTATCAATAATTAGGCTGTAAAAGTACAGAACATTTTCTATATTTGCACGTTTGGTAGTTATTAATAACTAATTGAAAGAAAAATCTACGTTTTATGACAAGAAGTGACAGAGCTAACTTTGGGAGCAAATTAGGTGTCATACTTGCTTCGGCAGGCTCGGCGGTTGGTTTAGGTAATATCTGGAGATTTCCCTTTGAAACCGGAAATCACGGAGGTGCCGCATTCATCCTTATATATCTGGCGTGCGTGCTCGTCTTGGGAATCCCCATTATGATTGCCGAATTCATGATCGGCAGACGGTCGCGCGCTAATACGGCAGGTGCTTATCAGAAGCTGGCCCCCGGCACACAATGGCGCTGGGTGGGTCGTATGGGTGTATTGGCAGGTTTCCTGATTCTGGGCTATTATTCCGTAGTAGCCGGCTGGACGCTTGAATTTATCGGCGAAGCTGCCACCAACGGCTTTGCCGGAAAGTCGGCAGCCGACTTCATCGCTTCTTTCAACCACTTCGTCAGCAACCCGTGGCGCCCTGCCATCTGGCTGATACTTTTCTTGCTGGCTACTCACTTCATTATCGTCAAAGGAGTAGAAAAAGGCATTGAGAAGTCCGCTAAAATAATGATGCCTATACTTTTCATCCTGTTGATAGTCCTTGCCATCTGCTCCGTGTCACTGCCCGGTGCAGGCGCCGGCATCGAGTTCCTTCTGAAACCCGACTTCAGCAAAGTAGACGGCAATGTATTCCTGGGAGCTATGGGACAAGCCTTCTTCTCTCTGAGCCTCGGCATGGGATGCCTCTGTACGTATGCTTCTTACTTCAGGAGCGATACCAATCTGCCTAAAACAGCGCTCAATGTAGCTGCCATCGACACGATGGTTGCCATCCTGGCCGGATTCATCATCTTCCCGGCAGCGTTCTCGGTAGGTATACAGCCGGACGCAGGCCCGAGTTTATTGTTTATCACGCTGCCCAACGTCTTTCAGCAGGCATTCGGCAATATCCCCTGGCTCGCCATCGTACTTTCGTTGATGTTCTATATTTTGCTGGCACTGGCTGCGCTCACCTCCACCATTTCTTTGCACGAAGTTGCCACGGCCTATCTGCACGAGGAATTCAAGTTCTCACGCGGCAAAGCGGCCCGGTTCGTAACTGGAGGTTGCATGATTCTCGGAGTACTCTGTTCGCTCTCCCTCGGTGTGGGCAAGGACTACACGATATTCGGAATGAATCTGTTCGACCTGTTCGATTTTGTCACTGCCAAGATCATGTTGCCGTTGGGTGGTTTCTTTATCTCCATTTTTATCGGCTGGTATCTGGACAAGAAGATTGTCTGGGAAGAAATCAGCAACAACGGTACACTAAAGGTATCTATCTATAAACTTCTGATATTCATTCTTAAATTCATTGCCCCGATAGGCATTGCCTGTATATTTATCAATGAACTGGGTTTGCTAAAGTAAGCGGAAATGCAACACCCATTCAAAGAATTCTTTTACTTCTCCCGGGGAGAAAGACGTGGCATACTGGTGCTGATAGCGGGTATTATCCTTGTCTTTCTCATCGGGTATTTTTATTCATACCGGATAGAACAGCAAATTCCTTCCGATGAGGAGATACGGCAACACGTCCTTGCCGAAGCAGAATATGAAGCCTTTATCGCCTCTGTAAAAGAAGAAGAAAAGAACAGGGAGGAACCTCACTACCCATATTCCCGCGAACAGCAGCCAGCCATCGATTTGGCACCCTTCAACCCAAACACGGCAGATTCCGTAACCTTCCGCACTTTAGGCCTGCCGGGATGGATGGCGCGCAACATTCTGCATTACCGCAACAAAGGAGGAAAGTTCCGCAAAGCGGAAGATTTCAAGAAAGTATACGGGCTGACGGAAGAACAATATCAGGCGCTATTACCTTATATATACATCGCTCCCGAGGATACAGCAAGACATATACCCCGCCTTTACACCCCACCGGCAGCGAATGACAGCACCGCAAGCGTCCAAGCCGTACTTTATAAATATCCCGAAGGCACCGTTGTCGACCTGAACCGTGCCGACACCACCGAATTGAAGAAGATTCCGGGCATCGGCAGTGGCATCGCCCGCTTGATAGCCGGCTACCGCCAACGGTTGGGAGGCTTCTACAGCATCGAACAGTTGCAAGACATTCACGTGGATTATCATCAACTGCAATCCTGGCTCCGCATCAACAGCAAGGACATCCGCCCTCTCAACCTCAATCGTGCCGGAATAGAGAAGCTTCGCAACCATCCTTATATCAACTTCTACCAGGCAAAGGCGTTTGTAGAATACCGGAAGAAGAAAGGAACACTCCGCAACCTGAAACCTTTTGCACTCTACGAAGAGTTCTCCGCCACTGATTTAGAGCGAATCAGCCACTATGTTTGCTTTGAATAGCAAGAAACAATAACTATTTTTCATTTCAGATGCAACTTTTCCCCTAACGACTTCGTCTAACAAACAGAAACCACCTTGAAAGCAGAAAGGCCAACTGCAACAAAGGGAAACAATCGTATAGACATGAGGAAATTAATAATAGTAGCCATACTGCTGGGCAGCGTGGTACAGGGCATTCTTGCCCAGAAAATAGAGATTAAAGGAACGGTTTGCGATGCCGCCAACAATACCATCGAGTACACCAATATTGTATTGCAAACCCTCGACTCCACATTTGTGAACGGGGTAACCACCAATCCGCAAGGGCAGTTTGCTTTCAAGAATACAGATGCAGGAGATTACCGACTGGTACTTTCCAGCATCGGCTACAACACCCAGTACATCACCCTCAATGGAGTTAAACGCAGTACAGACCTCGGGCAGATAGTAATGGATAGCGCCGCCATCGCCCTGGAAGGAGTGACCATTACCGGTTCCAGACAAATCAGCCGCGCCGACCGGAAGTTAGTCTTCCCATCCGAAAGGCAGATGAAAACCTCTACCAACGGAGTCAACCTGCTACAAGAACTGATGCTGCCCCGCATCCTGGTAAACCCCATGAACAATGAAATAGGCCTGTCCGGCGGTGGTGAACTGCAACTGCGCATCAACGGCGTGAAAGCCGAAATAGACGAAATCAAATCCATTCGCCCGGCAGACATTATCCGCATAGAGTACCATGACAACCCCGGTCTGCGCTACGGCAACGCCGAGGTAGTGATAGATTACATCGTACGCCGCCCCGATACAGGGGGAAATTTCGGTGCCGACCTCTCGCAAAGCATAAATGCTAGATGGGGCAACTACAACCTGTACGGCAAAGTAAACCACAAAAAGTCCGAGTTAGGCTTCTCTTACTACATGGGTCCACGAGACTTTGACGGCCTATATCGTGACAATGAAGAAGAGTTCCACCTTGCAGACGGCACCACTTTGCGCCGCCTGGAACGGGGTGAGCCCAGCAAAGCAACCATGATCATGCATAGCCTGAATGTAAACTACAGCCTGCAAGCCTCAGAAAACTCCTTTTTCAGCGCGGCATTCCGCCTGCGAGGAAACAATCAACCCCATTGGGACTATAAAGGAACTCTCTATAATGCCAACGACGAAACAGACGTGGTGAATATGGTGGACCGTACCAAACAAAGCTGGGCACGCCCTTCGCTGGACTTGTACTACCAACAGAATCTGAAAAACAAGCAAACCCTGGTATTCAATGTCGTAGGCACTTATAACCGGGATAAATCACATCGGTTCTACCAAGAGAGCATCCCGGAAGAGATGTTGACCGACATCGACAATAATGTCCTGGGAAATAAATACTCCCTGATTGCCGAAGCCATCTACGAGAAACAATTCTCAAAAGGCAATGCACTGAGTTTCGGCTTGAACCATACGCAATCTTATGCCAACAACGAATATAAGAATGGTCATTACTACGAGACTAATATGCATCAGGGCAACACATACCTGTTCGGTGAGTATCGCGGAAAGATAAACAAGTTGAACTATAGACTGGGAATTGCCGCAACCCGCTTCTATTACAATCAGAACGGTGACGACCAGTCCACCAAGAATTATAGTTTTAACCCGAGCATCGTGTTGCACTATGCCTTCTCCGACAACTCCTACCTACGTTGGAAAGCGAACATCTACAATGCATCCCCTTCATTGGGCGACCTCAGTGCAGTGGAACAAGCGGTAGATTCGTTCCAAATCCGCCGCGGCAATCCGAACTTGAAATCGTATATGTGCTATAACACGGAGCTGACGTACGAATGGAAGAAAGGCATCTTCTACACCAACCTATGGGGTGCATACGACTATCGCCCCGACGCCATCATGGATGAAAAGATTCAGGAAGGGAATAAGATAGTACAGACCTGGGATAACCAGAAAGACTGGCAAAAGATTTCCGGACGTGCCATGTTCCGCGTAGGTCCTATCCGGGACATCGTGCAACTCTCGTTCACAGGGGGTGTCAACCATTACATGAGCCACGGCAACCAATACTCGCACACCTACACCAACTGGTTCTGCGAAGCGGAAGCTTCAGTAAGCTACAAACAATACTCTTTGTACTGGCAGATAAATACCAACTGGAATAACTTCTGGGGTGAGACTCTGAGTGGGGGAGAAAACATCCAGATATTAGGCGTATATTACAGGCACAAAGACCTGCGGGTGGGAATCGGTGCATTCAATCCTTTCACCGACAACTATAAGGTACAAAGCGAGAATTGGAACCGGTTTGCCTCTTACAAAACAAAGAATTATATCAAAGAAAGTTCCCGTATGTTCCTAATCAACTTCTCTTATAACTTCTCGTTCGGCCGCACCTTTAAGACGGCACAACGGAAAGTCAGCAACAGCGATGATGACTCAGGAGTCATGAGTACAGGGAAATAAAGGCAAAGCTCTTTTGCCGATTCAGCGAAAGCCCGGCCTACTGAACCGTCTTGTCTATCTCCCCGTCAATCATGTGTATGGTGCGGTCGGTAATCCGGGCGAGCCCCTCATCGTGGGTAACGATGACAAAGGTTTGTCCGAAGCGGTTGCGCAAATCAAAGAAGAGCTGGTGCAGTTCTTCTTTGTTGTGTGTATCGAGGCTGCCCGAAGGCTCGTCCGCCAACACTACCGCCGGATGGTTGATGAGTGCACGGGCTACTGCCACCCGCTGCTTCTCTCCGCCGGACAACTCGTTCGGCTTGTGGGAAGCACGCTCGGCAAGCCCCATGAATTCGAGAATCTCCTTAGCAGCTGCCTGGGCTTCCTGTTGCCCTTTCCCGGCAATGAAGGCGGGTATCATCACGTTCTCCAAAGCAGTGAACTCCGGCAACAATTGATGGAACTGAAACACAAAGCCGATATGCCTGTTGCGAAACGCCGATAGTTCCTTCTCCTTCATGCGGTTGACCTGCGTACCGTCAATCATCACCGAACCGCTGTCCGGCATATCCAGCGTACCCATGATCTGCAACAGCGTCGTCTTGCCCGCACCACTGGGGCCCACAATGCTGACAATCTCGCCTTTCTCTATCTCCAGTTCAATGCCACGCAACACTTGCAGGCTGCCGAAACTCTTCGTTATATTTTCTAATCGTATCATACTTATCTTTTATAACCTCTTTATCACATACTCCGCCAGATAGCAGCCAAAGACCGCCGGCATATAGCTGACCGTTCCGCACGTCGATTTCTTGTTCATCTCGTCCTCCGTCAGCAACACCGCCTTCGGGTCGGCCTGCTCCGTGCTGAAGACTACCGGCAACTTACGCCTGATTCCCATCTTCTGGAGACGCTTGCGCACGGCTTTACTTAGTCCGCAATGATAAGTGTCCCATATATCGGCAAAGCGCACTTGCGTAATATCGCTTTTAGCTCCCGCCCCCATGCTGGACACAATCTTGATATGCCGCTTCATCGCCTCCGCTATCAAGTGGCATTTCGGCGCAAGCGTATCAATGGCATCCACCACAAAGTCATAAGTAGCAGCATCGAGCAACTCCGGAATATTCTCATCCTTCAGATACACAGGCAGTACCCTCAACTCCAACTCCGGGTTGATATCCTTGAAACGCGCTTCCAGCACCTCCGCCTTCTGCTTGCCGATGGTAGTATGCAACGCCGGCAACTGACGGTTAATATTGGTAGGTTGCACCGTGTCTGCATCTACAATGGTCATCCGCCCCACTCCGGCACGGCATATCATTTCGGCAGCGTATGCCCCTACGCCTCCCAGACCGACAACCAGCACATGCGCCCGTTGCAATCGTTCCATCTTTTCATCGCCCAGCAAAAGCTGCGTTCTTTGTTTCCACTCTTCCATCATCATCATAAATCATCCTATTTAGTTCTTCTTAAACCACTTATAAAACCATTTACCTGCCTTCTCATAGTGTTGCGACTCATTGTTGCCACGCGGATTGGAGAAAGACACCGCATCCTGGGGTTCGCCCAACTGGTCGGGGTACAACACTATCAGACTATTGTTTGCAAAGTATTTACTGATTTGTGCCGGCAGCTTCTCAAAGGAACTGTCATAAGAGATAGAGCCCCGGCGGGCACTGATAATCACCAGCAGATGGTCAAAGTTCACCTGCCCGGTCAGCAGCAGCAGGTCACCCCAATCATCCAGGCGGGAGAACTCCGTCAAGGTCTGCCCATGCTTCTTCCTCACCAGCCCTTGCAGATGGGCGGTGGTTTCTTCGTTTGCGAAGAAGTGTACGCGGCAGCCCAGCGTTCCTCCCAAACGGCAGAAGTGATCCACCCATTTTTGGAACCCGGCTTCATATTCAGCCTTCGGCGGCACGGCCACGATTACCCGCCTGATGGTATTGATGGGTATCAGGAACTTGGACACCATCACTTCCCGGTGCAAACCCTTCAAAAGGTTCTCCGTAAGCATACCAAAGAATGTGTCTACAATATTGGCCTTGCGGTGCAAGCCGATAATGACATCGGTTGCTTCATATTCTTTGGCCGTATGGATAATACCGGCAGCGATATTCATATCATAGCGGGTAATCTGCTTCAACGGTACATCTACCGATGCCGTTATCATGGCGGCCTTCTCCAGGTAGCGCTTTCCACGAAGTTCCGCACTCTCCGAACTACTGTCATCATTGATCACATTCAGAGCCAGCAGATTGTCCTTCTGCTTCGAGTCGCGTATCACCAAAGAGAGGTTAATCAAGTCTTCAATTGTATCGGGATTGGCAATAGGTATCAATATTTTCTCTTCCTCTACCGAACGGTTCTCTTCCAGATGGGCTTCATCCATGGCAACCTTCCTTGCCGCCCGTTCCGTGATGAACGAACTCACCACACAAGTGACAAGGATCAGCAGCACGGTGCCATTCAGCACATCATCGTTCAGCAGGCGTTCGCCATTGGGCAGTATGATGTTATAACCCACCAGTACAGCCGCCAGGGTTGCTGCGGCTTGTGCATTACTCAATCCGTACATCAAGTCGCGCTCTACAGCGCCCATCTTATATATTTTCTGTGTCAGCCAGCAAGCAATCCATTTGCCTGCCAATGCCACCACTATCATCACGGCAGCCACCGTCAAGGCATCTCCGTGCCCGAAGATCACGTGTACATCAATCAGCATCCCCACACCAATCAGGAAGTAAGGAATGAACAACGCATTGCCCACAAACTCCAGATGATTCATCAACGGGGAGACATGGGGAATCAGACGATTCAGCACCAAGCCCGCAAGGAATGCGCCCAGGATGCCTTCCATCCCTACAAATTCCATCAGTCCGGCACCCAGGAACACCATCGCAAGCACGAAGATAAACTGCATCACATTGTCATCATATCTCCTGAAGAACCAGCGGCCGATGCGCGGGAAGAGATAGATAATCAGCCCTCCCAGGAAGATGACCTTAACCACCAGCCACACCCAGAACAAGCCATCGGACTCTCCCTTGAACATGCCGCCAACCACCGCCAGCACCAGCAAGGTAAGCGTATCCGTCACTGCCGTACCCCCTACCGCAATGCTCACACTGCGATGACGGGATACACCATAACGTATCACAATGGGGTAAGCAACCAGCGTGTGCGAGGCGTACATACTGGCCAACAGCACAGAAGTGATGACGCTATACTTCAACAGCGTCACATTCGTAACAAATCCTATTCCTATCGGGATAATAAAAGCCAACAAGCCCAGCACCAGCGCCTTGCCCCGGTTCTGCTTAAAGTCCCCCATATTCATCTCCAACCCGGCAAGGAACATGATATAATACAAACCCACTTTGCCGAAAAGTTCAAAGCTGCTGTCGCGCACCAGGATATTGAAGCCATGCTCCCCTATAACGAGCCCAGCCAGTATCATACCGATGATGTGCGGAATACGCAGCCTGTTCAGTAACATAGGTGCAAACAATATAATGAGAAGTACAAGGAGAAATATCCATGTAGGGTCGGTAATCGGGAGATTCAAACTGAAGTCAAACCAATCCATAGGCTGCAAGTTATAGGTTTTGAATGCAAAATAACGAAAAAGTTTTCACTTTATGCGGTGTGATACAGCATTTTGTTATAAATTTGCAGCCAATTATAATAAGTTGACAAGGTTTAAGTGCCCCTGTCAACTCATCAATTAATTTATAAACTAAAAACAAAAGAAAAAAATGAAAGTAGCTATTGTTGGAGCAAGCGGAGCCGTGGGACAGGAGTTCCTGCGAGTGCTCGATGAAAGAAATTTCCCGTTGGACGAGTTAGTATTGTTCGGTTCTAAACGCAGTGCCGGAACTAAATATACCTTCCGCGGTAAACAGATCGAGGTTAAACTCTTGCAACACAACGATGACTTTAAAGGGGTTGATATCGCTTTCACTTCCGCAGGCGCAGGCACCTCTAAAGAGTTTGCCGAGACAATTACCAAGTACGGAGCCGTAATGATTGACAATTCCAGTGCTTTCCGTATGGATGCCGATGTACCTTTGGTTGTACCCGAAATGAATGCTGCCGACGCCAAAGACCGTCCGCGTGGCATCATAGCCAACCCTAACTGTACTACTATCCAGATGGTAGTGGCACTGAAAGCCATCGAACAGCTTTCTCATATAAAGACCGTACACGTTTCTACCTACCAGGCTGCCAGCGGTGCCGGTGCTGCCGCTATGGACGAGTTGTACCAGCAATACCGTCAGGTATTGGCAGGCGAACCTGTCACCGTAGAGAAGTTTGCCTACCAGTTGGCATTCAACCTCATCCCGCAGATTGACGTATTCACCGAAAACGGATATACTAAGGAAGAGATGAAGATGTTCAACGAAACTCGCAAGATTATGCATTCCGATGTAAAAGTGAGTGCCACTTGTGTACGTGTTCCCGCCCTCCGTTCCCACTCAGAAAGCATCTGGGTAGAGACTGAACGTCCTATCTCCGTAGAAGAGGCTCGCGAAGCCTTTGCCAACGGCGATGGTCTTGTACTGATGGACAACCCGGCAGAAAAGGAATACCCGATGCCGTTGTTCCTTGCCGGTAAAGACCCGGTTTACGTAGGCCGCATCCGCAAAGACCTTGCCAACGAAAACGGATTGACCTTCTGGATCGTAGGCGACCAGATTAAGAAAGGCGCTGCACTGAATGCGGTGCAGATTGCAGAATATCTGATAAAGGAAAAGGCGGTTTAAGAAGATATATATCAGCTAATAAAGGACGCCCCTCCGTCTTGGATGAAGGGGCGTCCTTTATTTATTGTCAAACTTTAGCCTGGTTATTACCAGCCCTTTGTTTGAGTCAGTTTGTAGTCATAGTCGGAATATTGCTCCATATCTTGTACACCCACAGGAGAAACGTATGCTTTCTCTTCATCATAAGCATCTCTTGCCTCTACCTTCGATATCTTGTAGAAACCCACCATCTTGTCAGCATTTGTACCGTCATAAACAATATCTTGCCCTTCGGCATTACGTACGGTCAACAAACCTTCATGCTCTTTATCCAAATAAGCGGGAACCTCCTTCGGGAAGTTAACCCATGCACCATACATGGTGTCCGGATACTTTTTATTATCCATATAAGATAACTTTTTCCAGCGCTTGATATCGAGCAAACGGGTATGTTCATAAACAAACTCCATTCGGCGTTCACGACGAATCTCCCATATCAATGGAGAAACATCAGAATCACGTCCGGGGTCATTGGGCAATGATGCCAATTGCATCGGAGCTGTTTTAACTGCTCCATTAGCTTCCGCATCACTGTCGAGGGGACGGTTGCGGATAGCATTGATAGATTTATCAATATCGGCTTGTGTCACAGCAGTACCACCATAACTTTCAGCCAACTCGGCCTTAGCCTCAATCCAGTCGAGCAGGACTTCTGCATAGCGGATTACAGGTGCATCATTCTCATTCAGTGCTCCACCAAATTTAGCAGGACGGCTTGCAATCCTGTCCGGAGACCAGTAGGATGCTCCTTCACGGCTTGTGAATTTATCGGTATATGCCATTGTCAAAGACTTGTGCCATGGGAAATTGTAGAACGTAGCTTCAAAACGCGGATCACGCGTCTTTGCCATTATTGCCATATCAAAGTCTTTAGCATTCGCAACCGTTGAAACTTGATAGGGTTGACCGTCCGTACAGATAAATGATTTCAGCAATTCCAGGTTGACACCATTCTGACCTTCATCACCATTTGAGTAAGAAGCTATACTATGAACAGCTTTTGCAGTGGCATAATGACGATAGAAGATTACTTCCGGGTGTCCGGCCAGATTATCCGAACCAAAAATGGAACGGAAGTCTTTGCTACAGCTATACTTACCGGTATTCATCACAACTTCTGATGCATCGACACTGAATTGCAGATATTTCTTCGCACGTTCACCATCCAGTTTATGATACTTTTGCCAAGTACCTTCAAAAAGCATGAAGCGGGAAGTCAATGCTGCTATCAAATCTCTGTTCACATACTGCGTGCTGCCATTATCTTGTATATAGGCATTCTCAATGGCATATTTCAAGTCATCATATACCTTATCCATTACATAACCACGGTCGTCACGGTCCTTATACATGGTTGCCAAGTCTGTTTCATCTACCGGCTTATCAAAATAAGGAACGTCACCGAAAGAGACAACCAGATTGTAGTAAGCATAAGCACGGAAGAAACGGGCTACGGCAGTCCAATGTTTATAAGCTGCATCACTCAAATTGCCCTTATATTCCTCGGCACGCTGGAGCATGATATTAGCTTTACGTACCCAACCAAAATTCCATTTCTCTCCACTATATTGGCGATGCCATGATTGGTCCAATAATTTGTTCGGGGCTACGGCAACACCCAATTTATCAGGCACTGAAGATATAAAGTTTTCTTGCTTACCTTCACCAGAACAAACATCGTCGCTAAATGTATATCCTCTCAAAGATGTATAATTGGTTGAATAACTCGTGTTATAACCGCAAAGGAACCAAGAATAAAATTCTACACTATACATACGGAAGTCCGATTCATTTCTCCAAAAACCGCTGTTATCTTCCACTTTGTCCAATTGCGGACGATCGAGGAAATCTTCGCACCCTGTATTGAGCACAAGGGTTGCGGCGGCAAAGATGGCTAATATATATTTCTTCATTGTTCTTTAAGTTTTAGAAATTTAACTGAACACCTACTGATAAACTCTTGAAGGCAGGAGTACTAATACCGGCACGTCCCATCTGGTAATTATCTGCTGACAACAGACCGGAGCTACCGATACCAGCTACTACTTCAGGATCAAGAGGAGTACCGTCCAAATGATCGAAAGTAAAGAAGTTCTCTATGGAGCAATAGAAACGTGCCTTCTGAATCCAAGCTTTCTTTGTCAGGGAAACAGGGAGCGTATAGCCAACTGTTATATTCTTAATTCGCAGATAAGACATATCCAGCAGATAGCGGTCTTGACGATACATATTATAACGATTCACTTCGTTTGCCATATTATAGGCGCGCGGATAGAAAGCATTAGTACGGTCTTCTTTCCAATAGTCTGTGCTGAAGCGCTTAGCAATGGCACCGTCTGCTGTATTGAAACCGGCCAGAGTAGTAGATGAACTACCCCACATATCGCGTTTACCTACACCTTGGAAGAATATAGAAAGGTCGAATCCTTTATAATCTGCTCCCAAACGGAGACCATATTCGTAACGCGGTGTTGAGTTACCGATAACTTCTAAATCGCCATGATCATCAACCGAACGGCTTCCGTCTGTAATCTGTCCGTCACCGTCTACATCTTTAAACTTCACGTCACCGGGCTGGTATCGGAATGAACCGCTCTGCAGGTAACCTTGATAAACCGGTTTATCGCCTTTCAGCTTGTAAACGGTCTTCCCTGCATTCTTGTCGCCATTGGCTTCCGTCAATACAATTTCCACCAAGTTTCCACTTGCATCGTATTCAAAGTCATCCTTCTGATAAAGGCGGTCGGTACGGTATCCCCAAATTTCGCCATAGGTTTTTCCATTGTACCAGCTGTCTATTCCCCTAGATGAGCCATATTCCGTTACTTTGGTGATTGCATCGGACAACGTGAACATGGCATTAATGCCAAGCCCATTAGAGAAGCGGTGATTGTAGTCGATAGAAAGTTCCCAACCTTTTGTACGAAGGTTGCCGTAATTGCCACTCGGCGCAACAGTACCATAAGCAAACGGAATACCTTCGGCAGGCACAATCATGTTCTCTGTGTCGCGTTGATACCAATCAAAAGAAAGTCCAAGCTCGCTATTGAAGAAACGCGCATCTATACCAAAGTCCAGGGTAGTAATATCCTGCCACGTAATGTCGCGTGCAACAGCTGTCGGTGAATATACATAGTTTATTTTGTTACCGCTTTCATCCAACCAAGAAGATTGAGTGATGCTTCCCAAGTTAGAGGTATAGAGTGAATTCGATACGGTTTGGTCACCAATGATACCCCAAGATGCACGAACCTTCAAAGCACTCAGTGCGGGTTTTGCCCATTCCATAAAAGCTTCTTCGCTTGCACGCCATCCGGCAGAGAAGGACGGGAACCAACGCCATTGCATATCCGTCGGGAATTTGGAAGTACCGTCATAGCGAAGATTTGCTTCGACTAAGTATTTCTCCATCAGGTTGTAATTGACACGGCCGAAGAAACCGATTTGTGATTCCCATTCTTTACTACCTGCTACGGTTTGTTCACCGGCAGCACCACCGAATTGTACATTATCATAGTCAAGCAATTCTTTCTTCTGAGCCTGATGATATTCCTTCACATAAGTTACACGGTTCATACCGGCCATAAACTTGAAGTGGTTGACATCTGCCAAATTCAGGTTATAAGTAGTATATGCGTTGATCGTATTACGCTGAGTATTGGTAGACCGGCGGTTGATATTATCCGGTGCACCACCAACACTTGTATAAGTCCAGTTCTTCAAATCATAAGCCTGCATAGCTCCTTCAGTACCCTGCGGCACAACCTGTCCATCACTGTTTACATAAACGGTATTGCCGCTGGCATCTGTACGCGCAATCGGTGAAATCCACGTATCGGCAGCCGTGAAACGTTGCCCCGGACGCAGCCAGTTAGTTTCTTCATTAGCATGTGTGTAGTCAAAATCAACAGTCCAGTTGTCTGTCAAATCCAGATGGAAACCTAAGTTGATGTTGGTATAGTTCATTTCCAGCTTTGAAGTATTGGCCTGATGGTATTCTTCAGCAGGGCTGCGGAGTTCGTTCCCGTTTTCATCATATCCCATCGGATAGTAGGAACTCCAACGATATAGGTAATACCATTGGTCGTAAGAACTTTGTGTTACGTAAGGATAGCTCTTGGTACGTTTAGAATAGATAGCACCGGCATTAAATGTAACGTATTTATTGAACTGGGTGCTCAGTCTGATAGAGGCATTGTAGCGTTCAAAATTGTCTTTTTTGGCTGCTTTGTTCATACCGCTTTGATCCAAATATCCCAAACCGATATTATAAGTAGTCTTTCCACTCTTACCATTGACTGACAGATTGTGGCTTTGTGTTGGAGCCCAATCACGTACCAAATAGTCATAAGCGTCATAAGATCTTAAGCCTACTTTCTGACCGGCAGCATTCACATACCAGTCACGACCATATACGGTAGGATCGTTCGGACCGAGTTTACCACCATACCTTTTCTCCCATTCTCTGGCCTTCTGCAAACCTTCTTCTGTTACTTTATAAAAAGCACCAATAGATGTCGCACCTGCATTCTTCATGGCATCAACCGTATATTCCATACCTTCAATGCCCCCCATGTTGTAGCCTTTTGCTACATTCTGCCAAGAGAAGTTTCCGGAATAAGTTACATTCACGGCCTCTGTTTTGGCACCTTTCTTTGTAGTAATCAAAACAACACCGAATGCAGCCTTCGCACCATAAATAGAAGATGCTGCAGCATCTTTCAAAATAGAAATACTCTCAATGTCATCGGGATTAACCAAAGTGATGCTTGGTATCTCCACATTGTCTAATAAGATTAGCGGATTGGCCGAACCATTGATGGAAGCATATTGACCACGGATTTTAATAGTCGGGTCAGAACCGACTTCAGCATCAGGCAACGTTATAGATAAACCCGGAGTAGTTCCCTGCAATCCACGGCCCACGTCAGCGATAGGGCGGCTATCCAATGTCTTGTTCACATCCACTGTTGCTACCGCTCCTGTCAGATTTTCTTTTTTCTGCGAACCATAACCTACAACCACAACTTCAGACAGCATTTCACTATCTTCTTTTAAGGTAATTTTCATCGTTTTCGTAGCCTTCACCTCCAGCGTCTGATAGCCTACATAGGATATTTTCAATGTAGCTCCTGATTTTACACTCAATGTGAACTTACCGTCAATGTCAGTGATACCGCCATTAGTAGTACCTTTTTCCACTACACTGGCACCGATAACGGGTTCACCCGTAGCATCTACTACCAATCCAGTAACAGTAATAGATTGCAACTGCTCCGTTACTTCCGAAACACTGCCTGAAGCAGTCTGGGTAGCCAGTACATTACCGCTACCTAATAGCAATGTACTAATAGCCACTGCTGTGAGGATTTTGCTATGCGCCAATCCTCGTTTTTTGCGATCTTCATTCATAAAAGATTGATGATTTTGTTAATTTAATTAGTTTTCTAAATTAGGTCAAGGGAATAAATTGGTCGGGATAATCAAAAGTCATTCCGAGTGTTCTTCTAATTTTATCATAGGCATATCTTGCATTTAAAGGTTGATAATCTGTCGTTACATCACTTAATTTCATCATTTTACCAAGTACAAAAAGAACTTGGTTTTATGCTGATTCAAAACAAAAATCCCGTTAATGACTTAA
>JAUUPT010000100.1 GCA_030843315.1 Bacteroidaceae bacterium
ACTCGCGACCCTAACCTTGGCAAGGTTATGCTCTACCAACTGAGCTATTTCCGCGATTGCGGATGCAAAGGTAGATATTTTCCGCGAACCTGCAAACATTAAGCATACTTTTTTCACACAGAAAAGCGTACAATTCCACTAAAAGTGTAAGCAGACTTTTGATTATCAACTCATTCGGTCACGATAATCTTCATAAGAAAATTGCTTGAATATTTCGGCTTTCCCCTCTCTGGTGCACATGGCGATGGCAGGATGGTGAATTCCGTTGAACATATTCGTCTTGACCATGGTGTAGTGTATCATATCTTCAAAGATGATTCTCTCGCCTATCTTCAGTTCGTGGTCGAAACTCCAAAGGCCCATATAGTCACCGCTCAAGCAAGAATTTCCCCCGAGGCGGTAGATGTAAGGACCGTCATTTCCTATTTTAGCGCCGCGCACGACGGGCTGATAGGGCATTTCCAGGCAGTCGGGCATATGGCAAGTGAAGCTGACATTGAGAATGGCGGTGCGGATGCCACGGTTTTCTACGATATCTACGACTTCGGACGTCAGCACACCGGTCTGCCAGGTGAAGGCGGAACCGGGTTCGAGGATGATGCGCAGATGCGGATAGCGCGCTTTCAGTCCTTGCAACAGGTGGATGAGATGCTCTACATCGTAGTCTTTGCGGGTCATCAGATGACCACCACCCAGGTTCAGCCACTTGATTTGCGGAAACCAACGGGAGAATTTATCTTCCAGATGTTGCAGGGTGCGTTCCAGTTCAAAGGAAGAAGATTCGCAGTGGCAGTGGCAATGGAAGCCGTCGATGCCGTTGGGAAGGGTTTCGGGAAGCTGGTCTGCCATCACTCCGAAGCGGGTTCCGGGAGCGCAGGGGTTATAGAGTTCCGTTTCTACTTCGGAGTATTCGGGATTGATGCGGATGCCGCAAGAGATGCCGCTACCCTGGGCAACGACCGCAGGGTGGAAGCGGTGGAACTGTGCCAGGGAGTTGAACGTGATGTGACTGCTGCAACGCATTATCTCGGGGAAGTCGGCTTCGGTGTATGCCGGGGAGTAGGTGTGCGCCTTGCTGCCGAATTCTTCGAGCGCCAGTCGGGCTTCGTAGACGGAGCTTGCCGTAGAGTGGTCCACGTATTCCCTGAAAATGGGGAACGAACGCCACATGGCAAAGGATTTAAAGGCAAGGATAATCTCTACGCCCGCACGGTCGGCGACGCTCTTTATCAAGCTGAGGTTCTTCCTCAGCAGGTCTTCCTCCATTATATAGCAGGGGGAAGGGAATAGGGAAAAGTCTATCATAACTATTATTTGTTTGTCATTACGGAATCATTGTTGTCGTCCCTCATTAGGAAACGAACAGGTTACTATGTTCAAACCATCGGTTTACCATATTTGAACCATCAGTTTACTACTATTAAACCATCGATTTAAACCATCGATTTACTACGGTTAAACTGACAGTTTATTATATTTAAATTAAATTAAACTGATAATCTCCTCATAGAGAGTCTCTTTGCCATGCTTTCAACCGATGACTTTGAAACGTGCAAAACGCAATAAAAGTTGCTTGTCCCCCGCATTCTTAAAGCGGATGGTTGCCTTGGCATTGTCGCCCTCTCCTTCTACCTTCAGCACTTCGCCCAAACCGAAACGTTCGTGCTCAATGAGCTGTCCTTGCTGCACACCGTTGGGCACGGCACTGCCACCTGAGAAGGAAGGCGCCGCAGAAGAACTTGATGAAGAAGAAGTTGGTGAAGAAGGTGTCACCCGCTTCAAGTTGCGGGGAACGGTCGGAGCAAAAATCTGCTGTTTGGGACGCGGGATGGATGGAGCTTCGCTTGCAGTGCCTTGCGGCAAACGCAAAAAACGCACGTCGATATCCTTCAAGAACCGGCTGGGACTGCCAAACTCCATCTTGCCGTAGCGGAAGCGTGTCTTGGCATACGACAGGAAGCAGTGCTCCTCGGCACGGGTGATGGCTACATAGAACAGCCGGCGCTCTTCTTCCAATGCGCGGGGCGAGTCGCCCACCATACCGCTGGGGAAGAGATTCTCTTCCATTCCCACTACAAACACGTTCCTGAATTCCAGTCCTTTGGCGGAGTGGACGGTCATCAGGGTGATTTTCTCGTCATCGCCGTTCTTGTCCGAATCCTGGTCGGTGAGCAAAGAAACTTCCGACAAGAAGTCGCCCAACAGGATGTTGGGGTTTCCCTCTTCCTGTCGTTGCGAGCAGAAGTCGCTGATGCCGTTCACCAACTCTTCGATATTCTCCTTGCGACTCAGGTTTTCGGGAGAATTATCCTGGCAGACATCGTTGATGATGCCGGATTGGCGGATAATATCTGCCCCTATTTCGTAGGCATTCTTCTCGGTTACAGAAGCCATAAAGCCAAATATCAAATCGCGAAAGCCCTGCAACTTTCCGATGGTGCCTTTATTGAAGTTCAGTCCGTAGGTCAGCGGTTCGCAGAGCACTGCCCACAGGCTGACGTTATGGTCTGTGGCGGCGGAGATGATTTTGCCTACCGTCGTGTCGCCGATGCCCCGCGCCGGATAGTTGATGATACGCTTGAAAGCCTCTTCATCATTAGGATTCACCACCAGGCGGAAGTAGGCGATGACATCTTTTATCTCTTTGCGCTGATAAAAGGACAGCCCCCCGTAAATGCGATAAGGCATACTGCGCTTGCGCATGGCTTCCTCGAAGATACGGCTTTGGGCGTTGGTGCGATAGAGGATGGCGAAGTCCGAGTAGGCATAGTTGTTCTCGCGCCGCAGCTCGGCTATCTTGTTGACTATGATATCTCCTTCTTCCACATCGCTATAAGCCTGATAGACGCCGATAGCCTCGCCTTTCTCTTTCTCGGAGAAGACCTCTTTGCGTATCTGCCGCTGGTTTTTCTCTATCAAGCTGTTGGCGGCACAGACAATGGTCTGGGTGGAACGGTAGTTCTGTTCCAGTTTGAAAACTTTTGTATCGGGATATACTTTAGTGAAGTACAGAATATTGTCAATGTCGGCTCCGCGAAAGGAGTAGATACTCTGCGCATCGTCCCCCACCACACACACGTGCTGGTGATTCTTGGCAAGCTGCAACACGATGCTGTGCTGCGCAAAGTTAGTGTCCTGGTACTCATCGACCAGTATATAGCGGAACTGATCCTGATAGCGGGCAAGTACTTCGGGATGATCGCGAAAGAGCAGGAAAGTATAGAACAGCAAATCGTCGAAGTCCATCGCATCCGCCTGCCGGCAACGCTCCCAATAGCGGCGGTAGACGTCGCGAATCGCCGGCATCTTCGCCGCACAATCCCCCTCGTAGGCTTCTTTATTATTGGCATAAGCAGCGGGGGTGACGAGGTGATTCTTGGCATTGGAGATGCGGGATTGCACCGTACCGGGTTTATACGCCTTCTCGTCCAACCCCATTTCTTTTATGATAGAGCGTAAAAGACTCTTACTATCCGCCGTATCGTAAATGGTGAACTGTGAAGTGAATCCCAGGTGCTGCGCCTCTACGTGCAGCATACGCAGGAACATGGAATGAAATGTCCCCATCCACAGATGGCGGGCGCGCTCCCCTCCTACCTGGCGGGCAATGCGCTCTTTCATTTCGCGCGCCGCTTTGTTGGTAAAAGTCAGGGCAAGGATGTTCCAGGGCTGATAGCCGTTCTCCAGCAGATAGGCTATCTTGTAAGTCAGTACGCGCGTCTTTCCCGAACCGGCACCGGCTATCACCAGCGAGGGGCCTTCGTTGTAGAGCACCGCTGCACGCTGGCCTTCATTCAGTTCTTCTATATAATCGGGCATATCCGTATCATCTTATTAAAGGGTAAACTGGGGCAAAGATATGAAAAGCTTTGGACAAGGGCGAACATTTTGACAGGTTATCGCGTTTATAGAATAAAGTTCCAATACTAAATAATAGAACTTATGAATACATTATTAATGACTCTAATGATAACAATTATGACTTACGAAATGCCTAAACTTCCTTACGCAAACAATGCGCTGGAACCTGTAATCAGTCAGCAAACTATAGATTACCATTATGGTAAACATCTGCAAACCTATGTAAATAACCTCAACAACCTCGTACCGGGAACGGAATACGAAGGAAAAGACCTGGTAACCATTGTTGCTACCGCACCGGACGGTGCCATCTTCAACAATGCAGGCCAAGTGTTGAACCACACCCTATACTTCTTGCAATTCTCTCCGAAGCCTGCCCAAAGCGAACCCACCGGCAAACTGGCAGAAGCCATCAAACGTGACTTCGGCAGTTTTGAGAATTTCAAGAAAGAATTTAATGCGGCATCTGTCGGCTTGTTCGGCTCCGGCTGGGCATGGCTCTCAGTAGATAAAGATGGTAAGCTCCACATCACCAAAGAAGCCAACGGAAGTAATCCGGTACGCGCCGGACTGACTCCACTGCTGGGATTTGATGTATGGGAACATGCTTATTACCTTGACTACCAGAACCGTCGTGCCGACCACGTGAATGAATTATGGAAAATCGTCGACTGGGAAGTAGTGAGTAAAAGACTGAACTAAACTGGAATTCCTCATTAAAACCAGTTGGTGGCACATCCTTGAGCAGTAAAAAGCATGGGGATGTGCTTTTTGTTTATATAGCCCATCTAACATATTTTAAAGAAAATCTTTGCCTTCTAAGACAAGTATTCATTAACTTTGCTAAACATAAACATTTAACAAAAGAAATGAAGCTCATTGTAGTCACAGCACCCACATTCTTTGTGGAAGAAGACAAGATTATCACAGTACTTTTTGAGGAAGGACTGGATATTCTGCATCTGAGAAAACCGGAAACACCCGCTATGTATTCAGAACGGCTTCTGACGCTGATACCTGAGAAATATCATAAACGCATCGTAACTCACGAGCATTTCTACCTGCAAGAAGAGTTCAACTTGATGGGTATTCATTTAAACGCACGCAATCCAAAGGAACCGCATGACTACTCCGGACACATCAGCTGCACCTGCCATTCATTGGAAGAGATACAGAACAAGAAGCATTTCTATGATTACTTGTTTCTAAGTCCGGTTTACAACTGCATAACAAAGCAGGAAGTAGCTTCCGGCTTTACAGCCGAAGAATTGCGCCAAGCCGGAAGAAGCAAGATTATCGACAACAAAGTCATGGCTTTGGGAGGCATCACCCCCGACAACATCCTCGAAATAAAAGATTATGGATTTGGAGGCGCCGTAGTTATGGGCGACTTATGGAATAAATTCAATGCACGTACAGATCAGGATTACCTGAGAATAATCCATCACTTCAAGAAACTAAAAGAAATGGCAGATTAAAACTTGCCGTACTCTTTATATTCAACACCGGCAGGCAACGTAAAGTAGAAAGTGGAACCTTCTCCCTTTTTAGATTCAACGCCAATGCCTCCACCATAGTGCTCTACAATAGCTTTCGTAATGGCCAGTCCCAACCCTGTACCTTTTATATTATAGTTCATCTTCACAAAACGTTCAAAGACAGCACGACGCCCTTCTTCGTCAATGCCACAACCCGTATCGGCTATATAAAAATAGAAGTTATTATTACTCAATCTTCTGCATCCTATTATAACAGCACCCTCTTCAGTAAACTTCAGCGCATTCCTTACCAGATTGCTAATAACTTGTGCAAAACGAACCCGATCGACAACTAAACGGCATTGAGGTAGCTTCTCGGCAAACTCAACTTTCATCCCGGTCGGATGGGGATGCGCATTTTCCGTTGCACACACCTCGCTGATAAGTGCATTCACATCCACTTCCTCATCATTAAACTCCAATGTATGTGCTTCGATCTTGGAATAATCGAGCAAGTCATTGACTAACTGCAATAAAGAATCCTTGTTTTCATTGATTTCCTTCAAAAAGGCCATACGTGTTTCTCTGTCCAAATTATCCATTTCTGCAAGCATGGTAGTAAAGCCCACGATAGCATTCAGCGGAGTACGTATCTCATGAGTCATGTTTGCTATGAAAGCATTCTTTAGCTGATTAGTCTCTTCGGCCACTTCATTTATACGCTGCAATGTTTTCAGCCTCTTACTTTTAGTAAGAGAAACAATTACCATAATAACTAAAAGTAATAGGATAATGATTCCAAAGCTATACAACAAGGCTTCATTCTTTAAGGAAAGACTATTAGTCCACGCTTCATAATCTACAAAAATTACCGGCATTATCGTCTGTTAATTTATTTTTTGGGAGTTCTTACTGATTAGCCGAAGCAAAGATAATAAATAAAGTGCAAGTAACTAAATAGAATATACACTTTTTTTTCTTAAAAAATAGGTTGTATACTTTGCCAAAGCAAATGCATACAACCTATCTATATGCTACTTAATTCCAAGAATTACTCTTCAATCGCTGCCTGAGCAGCTGCTAAGCGCGCTATGGGTACCCGGAACGGGGAACAACTAACATAATTCAAGCCCACTTTGTGACAGAACTTCACAGAAGAAGGTTCGCCTCCATGCTCACCACAGATACCACATTTCAGGTCCGGACGAACAGCACGCCCCTTTTCCGTAGCCATACGAATCAACTGTCCCACACCATTCTGGTCGAGAACCTGGAACGGGTCTACCTTCAAAATCTTCTTTTCCAAATAAATCGGAAGAAAGGAAGCAATATCGTCGCGCGAATAACCAAAAGTCATCTGCGTCAAATCGTTCGTACCGAATGAGAAGAACTCGGCAGAAGAAGCAATGCGGTCGGCAGTCAATGCAGCACGCGGAATTTCAATCATTGTACCGACTTTGAAGTCAATGCTATCGCCCAACTCTTCAAACAACTGCGCAGCTTCCTTGCGGATAACCTCTTCCTGCTGCTGGAACTCATATAGAATACCAGTCAATGGCACCATGATTTCAGGATGGGTTTCAACACCCTCTTTCTTCAACTCCAATGCAGCGCCGAGAATGGCACGAGTCTGCATCTGAGTGATTTCCGGATAAGTATTACCCAAACGGCAACCACGATGACCCAACATCGGGTTATGCTCACAAAGTGATTCTACACGTTGCTGTATATATTGCAGACTTACTCCCATTGTATCGGCCATTTCCTGCTGTCCCTTCAAATCGTGGGGAACAAACTCATGCAAAGGAGGATCGAGCAGACGTACAGTCACCGGACAGCCCTTCATTGCCTTAAAGATTCCCTTGAAGTCAGCCTGCTGATACGGCAGAATCTTAGCTAAAGCCTTGCGACGTCCTTCGGCATTTTCTGCCAGAATCATTTCACGCATTGCCTTAATCTTCTCACCTTCAAAGAACATGTGCTCCGTACGGCAAAGGCCGATGCCGACAGCACCAAAGTCACGAGCAACCTGGGCATCGTGAGGAGTATCGGCATTGGTACGAACCTGAAGTTTCGTATATTTATCAGCCAGCGTCATCAGCTCGGCAAAGTCACCCGACAGTTCGGCTGCTTTGGTCTCAACCTTATCTTTATAAACCTCACCGGTACTACCGTTCAAAGATATATAATCGCCTTCTTTCAATAAGACACCTTCTATTTCTACCGTACGAGCTTTATAATCAATATTCAAAGCACCTGCGCCGGAAACACAGCACTTACCCATACCGCGGGCAACCACGGCTGCATGCGAAGTCATACCGCCACGGGCTGTCAAGATGCCCTCGGCAACTGCCATACCAGCCAAGTCTTCCGGAGAAGTTTCAATACGTACCATCACCACGCGCTTGCCGGCGGCATGCCACTCGGCAGCATCATCGGCAAAGAACACGATTTGTCCCGTAGCAGCACCCGGAGAAGCCGGAAGACCGCGAGTCAAAACTTTGGCCAACTTCAGGGCTGATTTATCAAATACCGGGTGAAGCAGTTCATCCAGTTTATTCGGTTCGCAACGCATTAAAGCTGTTTTCTCGTCAATCATACCCTGATGGAGCAAGTCCGTGGCAATCTTCACCATAGCAGCACCGGTACGTTTGCCGTTACGAGTCTGGAGGAACCAGAGTTTACCTTCTTGTACGGTGAACTCCATATCCTGCATATCTCTATAATGATTTTCAAGTTTGGTCTGCAAAACATCCAGTTCCTTATATATTTCCGGCATAGCCTCTTCCATGGAAGGATATTTGCTGGCGCGTTCTGCTTCGCTTACACCTGCCAGTACAGCCCAACGCTGAGAACCAACCTTAGTAATCTGCTGCGGAGTACGGATACCTGCAACCACATCTTCGCCCTGGGCATTAATCAGATATTCACCGTTGAAAAGGTCTTCACCGGTAGCGGCATCACGACTGAAGCAAACACCCGTAGCAGAACCTTCGCCCATGTTGCCGAATACCATTGCCTGAACACTGACAGCTGTACCCCACTCATCAGGAATACCCTCCATCTTACGATAAAGAATGGCACGTTCGTTCATCCAAGAGTTGAATACCGCACAAACGGCACCCCACAACTGCTCGTAGGCACAAGTCGGGAAGTCTCTCCCTGTTTGAGCTTTCACGGCCGCTTTGAACTTCTTCACCAATTCCTTGAGGTCCTCCACTTCGAGTTCATTATCCAGTTTCACGCCTTTGGCATGCTTCACTTCTTCTATAATAACTTCAAATGGGTCCGTATCTTCCTTGCTTACCGGCTTCATACCCAGTACCACGTCGCCATACATCTGGACGAAACGGCGGTATGAATCCCATGCAAAGCGGGCATTCCCCGTCTTACGAGTCAATCCTTCCACTACTTCATCGTTCAACCCCAGGTTCAAGATTGTGTCCATCATACCAGGCATTGAAGCACGCGCACCTGAACGTACGGAAACCAACAGAGGATTTTCCACATCACCAAATTTGGAGCGCATCAACGTCTCCACATGTGCAATGGCTTGCTCAACTTCACTCTTCAACAGAGCAACTACTTCATCCTGCCCTATCTCATAATATTCCCTACAAACTTCGGTGGTTATCGTAAATCCCGGAGGAACCGGAACTCCTATAAGGTTCATTTCTGCAAGGTTAGCACCTTTACCTCCTAACAGGTTTCTCATGTCAGCCTTTCCCTCTGCCTGACCGTTACCAAAGGTATAAACTCTTTTTTTGTTCATAATTAGATTAAAAGTTTTTGATTGTGATTTTCTTCTTTTCTGTTCGCAAATCTAAGTATATTTCGCAAACTAGAAAATTATTTCATAGAAAACTTTATGCGAAAATGCAATTTCGACATTGCAATCTTTATTATTTCATTCCATAGAGAGAAATCCAGAAAAAATGCCTATTTTTGCCAACGAATTTATTATACTGGTGTAAAAGTGGCAAGAAAGAGAAAAGAGCTTCCCTTATTGGAGAAGATAACAATTACGGATGTGGCTGCCGAAGGAAAAGCCATCGCAAAAGTCAATGATTTGGTGATTTTTGTACCTTATGTCGTCCCCGGCGACATAGTTGACCTGCAAATTAAGAGAAAAAAGCATCATTATGCTGAAGCCGAAGCGGTGAAGTTCCATGAGTATTCATCGGTTAGAGCCGTTCCATTTTGCCAGCATTATGGTGTATGCGGCGGTTGTAAATGGCAAGTTCTCCCCTATTCCGAACAAATAAAGTACAAGCAGAAACAAGTTACCGATAACCTGACTCGCATCGGAAAAATAGAACTTCCTGAAATTTCACCGATATTAGGTTCTGAGAAAACTCAATTTTACAGAAACAAGCTTGAGTTTACTTTTTCGAATAAGCGCTGGTTGACAACGGAAGAGATCCAGCAGAATGTAGTATACGAACAAATGAATGCAGTAGGTTTCCATATCCCTAATGCTTTTGATAAAGTACTGGCAATAGAAAAGTGCTGGTTGCAGGACGATATATCCAACCGCATCCGTAATGCCGTGCGCGACTATGCCTACGAGCACAATTATTCGTTCATCAACCTACGCTCGCAGGAAGGAATGCTGCGCAACATGATTGTACGCACTTCTACCACCGGTGAACTGATGGTGATACTTATCTGCAAGATAGAAAAGGAAGAAGAAATGGAGTTGTTCAAGCAGATGCTACAGTACATCGCAGATACATTCCCCGAAATTACTTCCCTCCTATACATTATTAATAATAAGTGCAACGATACCATCACCGACCTCGAAGTACATACTTTCAAAGGAAAAGACCATATCTTCGAAGAAATGGAAGGCTTACGCTTTAAGATCGGACCGAAATCGTTCTACCAGACCAACTCCGAACAAGCATACAATCTCTACAAGATAGCACGCAACTTTGCAGGACTGACCGGCAACGAACTCGTATACGACCTCTATACGGGTACAGGAACCATTGCCAACTTTGTGTCTAAACAGGCACGCCAGGTCATCGGCATAGAGTATGTACCCGAAGCCATCGAAGACGCCAAAGTCAATGCAGAAATCAACGGCATCAAGAACACTCTGTTTTTTGCAGGCGATATGAAAGATATGCTGACGCAGGACTTCATCAACCAATACGGTCGCCCTGATGTCATCATCACCGACCCTCCCCGCGCCGGAATGCACCAGGACGTAATAGATGTCATCCTGTTTGCCGAACCGAAACGAATTGTCTACGTCAGCTGTAACCCGGCTACCCAGGCACGCGACTTGCAACTGCTCGACGTGAAGTATAAAGTAAAAGCCGTTCAGCCAGTAGACATGTTTCCGCACACCCACCATGTAGAAAACGTGGTACTGCTCGAACTAAAAGCTAATTATTAATCTTAATCATCCTACAACGTGGCAAAAGAGAGAATCGCAGCAAGAGCTCGCACCCAATATACGGACTATTTAGTAAAGGAACCAATGGAACTCATGGAGTTCCTGGCAGCCAAAATGCCTGATGCCAGCCGCACCAAGTTAAAATCACTGCTGAGCAAACGAATAGTATATGTAGACAGCGTCATCACCACACAATATAATTTCCCCTTGAAGCCAGGCATGAAAGTACAAATCAGCCGCGAAAAGGGACGGAAGGAGTTCAACCACAAGCTGATAAAGATTGTATATGAGGACGCTTATATCATTGTCATTGAGAAGATGCAGGGATTGCTGTCCGTCAATACGGAACGACAGAAGGAGCGTACGGCCTATACCATATTAAATGAATATGTTCAGCGCTCGGGCAAGCAATACCGCGTATACATAGTCCATCGCCTGGACCGTGATACTTCCGGCTTGATGATGTTTGCCAAAGATGAGAAGACACAGCACACGTTGCGGGAAAATTG
>JAUUPT010000101.1 GCA_030843315.1 Bacteroidaceae bacterium
AGCTATGTACATCGGCCTGTTCGCGTGCTATGACTGTTCCGGCAGGCAGGAAGGGTTCCTTCTCTCTCACGGCGGCATAGAATTCTATGCGTACATCTCCCGTTGTGTATTTCTCTTTAGGAATGCCTTTCAGGAAGCCCGTAGTCACGGTCTTGCCCGGTGCGGCTTTGATGTTCTCTATTTTTCCCCGATAGATTTCTTTACCATGATCGCGGACGATGTAATAGAAATCATATTTATCCAGACTTGTAAAGAAGAAGTCATTGCGGATTTTCACGGTGGAAGTCTGCTTGTCGAAGCCGAAGAACTTGATGTTCTGATAGACTTTCCCCATTTCCTCGGTCTGCGGTTTCACGCTGCGGTCGGGATATACCACACCATTGATGCAGAAGTTTCCGTCGGAAGGTGTTCCATTTTCGCCGTAGTCGCCGCCGTAGCTCCAGTACTTGCGACCGTCGGCAGTCTTGGTGGCAAAGCCCTGGTCCACCCAGTCCCATATGCATCCGCCTTGCAGGATGGGATACTTCTCGATGACGTCCCAGTAATCCTGGAAGTTGCCGAGGCTGTTACCCATGGCATGTGCATATTCGCAAAGGATGAGCGGGCGTGTCATGTCCGGGTTTTGGGCGTACTTTTCCAGATAGGCGGGAGTGGCATACATAGGGCAGTAGATATCCGTATTCCATTCCAGTAGAGCACGTTCGTACTGAATAGGACGGCTGTCGAGTGCCTTCAAGGTGTTGTAGGTCACAAAGAAGTTGAGTCCGTTTCCTGCTTCGTTGCCCAAAGACCAGGTGATGATGCACGGGTGGTTCTTATCGCGCTCGTACATATTCATGGTACGGTCAATGTGAGCGTTCATAAAGAGCGGATTATTTCCCAACGTACCGCCTACACGCAAGTCGTAACCCATGCCGTGGCTCTCAATATTTGCTTCGTCGATGACGTAGATACCATATTCGTCGCAGAGTTCGTAGAAACGTTCCTGCTGCGGATAGTGGCAAGTGCGCACGGTGTTGACGTTGTACTTCTTCCAGAGTTCAAAGTCCTTCTTCATCAGTTCTTCAGGAACGTAGTGCCCGGTGCTCTCGTTGTGCTCGTGATAGTTCACACCTTTCACCAGAATGGGCTGTCCGTTTACCAGCAGCTGCTTGTTCTTTATCTCCACCGTGCGGAAACCGACCTTGCAACTGGTTGCTTCAATCACATCCCTATTCGTGCGCTTCAGGCTGATGACGAGGGTATAGAGGTTAGGAGTCTCGGCAGTCCACTTCAGCGGATTGTTGATGGTTTTCTTGGTGAATTCCACTTCGGTCTGGTCGCCGGTAATCTGTATGGAAGACTGGGCTATCTGCCGGTCTTTGCTGTCCAGCAACCGATAGCCCACCACAATCGGAGTGTTCTGCCCGCTTTCGTTGGTGAGCTGCACCTTTACTTTCAATATACCGTCGCGGTAGCTGTCATTCAGCGAAGCTTCTACCTTAAAGTCCGTGATGTGGATTCGGGGTTGCGCATAAAGATAGATTTCGCGTTCGATGCCGCTGATGCGCCAGAAGTCCTGGCACTCCAGGTAGTTGGCATCGGAAAAACGGTGCACCTGTATGGCAATGATATTCTTTCCTTTTCGGGCAATGGCGCTGACGTTGAAGCGGGCAGGAGTCTTGGCATCCTTGCTCATACCTATAAACTTGCCGTTGAGGTAGTAGAAGGCAGCTCCGCGTACTCCGTCGGCACTCAGGAAGATTTCTTTATCGCTCCAGTCGCTCGGCAGGGTGAACTCACGACGATATGTTCCGGTAGGATTCCAGTTCTTGGGTACGAAAGGAGGATCGGGGTTGTTCCAATAAGGTTCATAGCCCGGAGAGCAGAACTCATAAGGTTGGTTCACGTAGATGGGCGTGCCGAAACCTTGCAACTCCCAGTTACCGGGAACGTTGATGTCCGGCCAACGTCCCACGTCCGTCCGTTCGTTCATGAAGTCCGTAGGGCGGTCGTCGAAAGTTTCTACATAGTTGAATTTCCACTTCCCATTGAGAGACAGGCGGAAGGTTCCGTTCACCCGGTCGTTGATAACGGCATCAACCTCTGAGGTGTAGGATGTAAACGTGCTGCGCGGAGCCTCTTTGTTGATGTTTGTCAGTCTGGGATTGGTTATTTGTTCGTAGCGTTTCTCTTGCGCCGATAGGGCAAGAGGAAGCACGGCCAGGCAAGTAAGTAATAAATGCTTTTTATTCATAATTCTGTTCAATTATTGGGCAGTAGATTCAGGGAAAACGAGTCCGTCGCGCAGCCACTTCTCCAGTTCTCCCGTCCATTGACGTTTGTAGGTGAAGTTGTCGCGGAATCCCCATCCGTGTCCGCCGCTGGGATACATGTGCAGGCTGACGGGAACTTTCTTGTCTTTCAGGGCAAGGAAGTAACCGATGCTGTTGGTGGCGGGCACCAGATCATCATCCGATGAGAGCATGATGAATGCCTGCGGAGTGCGTGGCGTAACTTGTTTTTCAAGAGAGTACTTCTGCTCTAATGTTTGCGTCGGGTTTTTCCCAATCAGATTCTCGCGAGAGCCCGGGTGCGTAATACCTTTCACCATAGAGATGACCGGATAGAACAGAATCTGAAAATCGGGACGGGTTTTGTCGCTACTATAAAGTGTGGCAAGGGATGCAGCCAGGTGTCCGCCTGCCGAAGCTCCCATAATGCCTACGCGTGCAGGATTCAGACCCCATTCGGCAGCATGGCCGCGTACCATACGTATGGCCTGTTCGGCATCCGAAAGGGGTACTTCGTTGTTTCCGTTCGGCATACGGTACTTCAGCACTGCATACGTGATACCCTGCGTATTGAACCATGCAGCCATGTCGTGTCCCTCGTGTGCCAAGGCCAGGCCGCCATAGCCGCCGCCCGGACACATGATGATAGCCATACCGTTCGGCTTTTCCGCCGGGTAGACCGTAAGGGAGGGATTCACGATATTGGTCATGAATCCGCCGTCCCAGTTTTCTTTTACGTCAGTCTGCCCGTTGCTGTTGGGGGCGCCGTTGGGCCACAAGGGCAGCTCGATGGGCTTTTGGGCAGATAATATCGTGGTTACGAACAAAAAGGATAATATAAAAATCTTTCTCATATCTATTAGATTATTTCGTTTTCATGGAGGCTTTGATGAAGTAGAATATCAGGATGGCATAAGCGCCGAGTGCCAGTACTTCCGACAAGGAGTTGTTTACCCAGGCATCGTTCACGAGGTTGATACCTCCGAAGCGCATGGCAGCACTTACTACACCCATCAGTGCGCCGCCGGCAATGAAACCGGATGCAAGCAACGTACCCTTCTCGCCACGTTCGGCATTGAGAGCGGCATCCTTGCTGCGGCTGGTTACGTACCAATTAACGGCACCACCCACTACCAACGGTATGTTCAGTTCCAACGGGATGAACATACCCAGTGCAAATGCCAGTGCGGGAATCTTGCAGACAGTCAGGATAATGGCGAGTACCGCGCCGATGGCATATAGCGGCCAGGGAGCGCCTACACCATTCATCAGCGGTTCTATAACCGCTGCCATTGCATTGGCCTGCGGGGCAGCCAGTTGTCCGCTGGTGAAACCGTATGTTTTGTTCAGGATAATCATTACACCGCCCACGGTAGCAGCCGAAACAATCGTTCCGAGGAACTTCCATGCCTCCTGCTTGACTGGTGTGCTCCCCAGCCAGTAACCAATCTTCAGGTCGGTGATGAATCCGCCTGCCATAGATAGTGCCGTACATACCACACCACCCATCACCAGCGCCGCCACCATTCCTTCGGGGCCTTTCAGCCCGACAGCTACCATCACTACGGATGCCAGAATCAAAGTCATTAGCGTCATGCCCGATACCGGGTTGGTGCCTACAATAGCAATGGCATTGGCAGCCACGGTGGTAAACAGGAAAGCGATACCCGCTACCAGCAAAATGGCAACTATGGTATGCAGCAGGTTGCCCTGCATCACGTCCAGATAGAAGAATAACATTACCAGCAATAATGTTACGATGGAACCGATAGCGATAATCTTCATCGGGAGATCACGTTGCGTACGCTTGATGTTTGCTTCTACGTTGGACTTGCCGCCCATTTCTTTTGCAGCCAGCCCTACGGCACTCTTGATGATGCCCCACGACTTGATGATGCCGATGATGCCCGCCATAGCGATGCCGCCGATACCGATGCTCTTGGCGTAGTATTTAAAGATTTCCTCCGGAGCCATAGCACCTACGGTAGCGGTGATTTCCGGATTCCACTGATTCAGTACGTCGCCTCCCCAAATCATAGACATTCCGGGGATGATGATCCACCACACAGCCAGTGAACCGGCACAGATGATAGATGCATATTTCAGTCCGACGATATAGCCCAAACCGAGTACGGCAGCACCCGTGTTCACCTTGAACACCAGCTTTGCCTTCTCTGCCAGCATCTCGCCGAAGCCGCAGACGCGGGTCGTGAAGTTCTCATTCCACCAGCCGAAGGTAGCCACGATGAAGTCGTACAGACCACCGATGATACCTGCCATCAGCAGCGGTTTAGCCTGGCTGCCGCCTTTTTCTCCCGATACAAGCACTTGCGTGGTGGCGGTTGCTTCGGGGAAAGGATATTGTCCGTGCATATCGCTTACGAAATACTTACGGAAAGGAATAAGGAACAGAATGCCCAGCACACCTCCCAGCAGGGAACTGATGAATACTTGTGTGAAGGTAACGGTGATTTCCTGTGGATAGGTTTCTTGAAGAATATACAATGCCGGAAGGGTGAAGATGGCTCCTGCCACGATGACTCCCGAACTGGCTCCGATGGATTGGATAATGACGTTTTCGCCCAGCGCATTTTTCCGCTTGGCGGCTCCCGATACGCCTACGGCGATGATGGCGATGGGGATGGCGGCCTCGAATACCTGTCCCACCTTCAGTCCCAGATAGGCGGCGGCGGCCGAAAAGAGGATGGCCATCAGTATACCCCACGTCACTGACCAGGGTGTTACTTCTGAGTACTTTTTTTCCGGGCTCATCAGCGGGTTGTACACTTCTCCCGGTTTCAATTCACGGAACGCGTTCTCCGGTAATCCGGTAATTGGTTCTTCTTCTTGCTTCATGATTTTGCTGTTTTATGTTTATGATTTCACATTTTTGTATCAGATATATCAATTTAAAGTTCAAAGAAAGCAAAAAAAAAGGAGAATTAAAAATTCTCCTTTACTCTATATTACAAAAACGTTTATTTAGCGTCTTTGGCTGTCATGTCACCTTCAATGAACAGTCTCAGCAGTTCCGCTTTGGCATTGGTGCGCAGCGTAATGGACTTCTTGAAGTGTCCGGGATATCTGCCCGTTCCGTTGTAGGTCACTTTTATAGTTCCCGTCTTTCCGGGCAATACCGGTTCCTGTGTGTATTCGGGCACCGTGCATCCGCAAGATGCTACAGCCTGATGAATTACCAACGGAGCATCGCCGGTATTGGTAAACTTGAAGGTATAAGTAACCACCGGATTCTCTTCGGAGAATGTTCCGAAGTCATGCGTAGTCTGTTCAAATTTAATATCTGCCTGACCTTGTGCGTAGGCATAACCGATGCTCATAACCAGCATCATCATATAAAAAGCGATTTTCTTCATGTTCTTATCTTTTTTATATTTCAACGACACAAAGGTAATCCATTTTTGCGAAAACAGTCTCTATCGTGTGCGAAATTGTATTAAATCGGGCTCAGAACCTATCTATTCGTATGATAAGAAGCGAGAAATAGGGGAAGCGGAGGGTTGCAATCTGCTCGCTGTCACTCAGGTACTTCTCTTCCGGGGTTCCTACATTCTCAAAGTAGTGATAGCCGTATTCGGGGTGCAAGCGGATGCATCGGTGCACTTCGTCGGTACATTGAGACAGTTTCATGATGACGATGGCACTCTTCTCCTGTATCAGTTTTTCTATTTCCTCGGCGGTAGTAGTACCGGGTATCACGGTGAGCCGTTCTTCCTGGCTGGCTACGTGCAAACCGGCGCGGGCGCCGGCGGCAATAAAGGCGGGGATGCCTGCAATGTGGCTGACGGGAATGCCGTCTGCTTGCAACTGCTCATATATATAATGTATGGAGGAGTAGAAACCGGCATCTCCTTCGGCAACGATGCACACCCTCTTTCCATTCCGGTGTAGTGCGGATGCTTCGGTGCGGACACGGTCGTAGGAATTCATTGCCTGCCCGCGCTGCTTGCTCATGGGGAGGGGGAAGCGGCAGATGCTGCTTCCCGGGATATCCAACTGCTGCATGATGTCGGCTGCCCGCGAGAGGGTTCTTCCTTCTTTGGTCACAGTTTGGGGACAGAACACGACGTCGGCAGCTTGCAGGGCTTTCAGCCCTTTTACGGTAATCAGTTCCGGTTCGCCGGGGCCGAGGGATACGAATATGACGGGATGCATTTCCATTAAAAAGTCAAGCGTTAAAAATTAAACAAGAGGGAACGGGTGCAAAAGTCGGTAAATAATCAGTAAGAAACAATATATTGTTTATCTTTGTGTGTATATATCAAGAAACAACCGACATTTATGGATTATCAACTCAATACCCGGCTGAATGGCAATGTTGCCATGACCTACCGTTACCACGAAAGTGCACAGCTGCAACGCGACAAGACTTTATATAAATTTATATGGGTGCAGAGCGGCACGTTCACCGTGGAAGTAGACCACATCCCCATGCGCCTGTCGAAAGACGAAATCATAACACTGACCCCCTTGCACCATCTGGAAGTGAAAGAGGTGGACGGTGAATACCTGACCTTTGTCTTCAACAGTAATTTCTACTGCATCTACGGGCACGACAATGAAGTGTCGTGCAACGGCTTCCTCTTCTTCGGCTCTTCCAAAGTGATGAGGCTGACACTCTCCGCCGAACAGTCATCCAATCTTCACGACATCGTCCGCATCTTCCGCCAGGAGTCTGCCATCCACGACAATCTGCAAGAGGAAATGCTGCGGATTGTACTAAAGCGCTTCATCATCACCTGCACGCGCATAGCCCGCTGTAAGTTTGGAGTGGGGCAGGAGAATGAGAAATCGTTCGATATTATCCGTCAATTCTATGTGCTGGTAGATCAGAATTTTAAAGAGAAAAAGCAGGTGCAAGACTATGCCGATATCCTTTGCCGTTCCCCCAAGACGCTCTCCAATCTATTCGCTTCCTGTGGGCTGCCTTCGCCCCTGCGCGTCATTCACGAGCGGATAGAGGCCGAAGCCATGCGATTGCTGCTCTACACCCGTAAAAGTGCGAAAGAGATCAGCGCCATCCTGGGCTTCGAGGATCTGGCTGCTTTCAGCCGTTTCTTCAAGAAAATGACCGGAGAAAGCGTTTCCGACTACCGAAAAAGGGGCGAACGGGAAGAATTGCCAACTGTTGCGGAATAATTGCCATTTCGGAGGCAGCAGAAAAGACCGAACTTTGCAGAAACAAAAATCAAGTTGTATTAACTGTAATCATTTAAAATAAAACAAAGATGAAAACGAAATTGCAAAGTTTGTTCGTGGCTGCGTTGACGCTGGCTGCTTCTACTCAGAAGTTGGGTATTAATTTGATCCGTGTGGCTATCCTGGTTATCTTCGTATGGATTGGCGGTCTGAAGTTCTGGAACTATGAGGCCGAAGGCATTGTGCCCTTCGTGGCAAACAGTCCCTTTATGAGTTTCTTCTATGCCAAGAGCGCTCCTGAGTATAAAGAATATAAGTTGAAAGAAGGAGAATTCAACGAGGCAAAGCACCAGTGGCATGTCGAAAACAATACGTACGGCTTCTCTCACGGATTAGGAATCCTTATCATGTCCATTGGTATTCTTACGTTCCTGGGCATCTTCTTCCCTAAAATCGGATTGGTAGGTGCCGGACTTGCCATCATCATGACCATCGGCACGCTTTCCTTCCTGGTGACTACTCCCGAAGTATGGGTGCCCGACCTGGGAAGCGGAGAACATGGTTTCCCGTTATTGACAGGGGCGGGGCGACTGGTCATAAAAGATACGGCTATCCTTGCCGGTGCTCTTGTAGTATTGGCGGACAGCGCAAAAAGAGTATTGAACCAACTAAAGAAATAGAGCAATGAAACAGTATGATGCTATTATCATCGGGTTTGGCAAGGGTGGCAAGACCCTTGCTGCCGAATTGGCAAAACGGAATCAATTCGTTGCCGTGGTAGAACGTTCGGACAAAATGTACGGAGGTACGTGCATTAATATTGGTTGCATCCCCACCAAGACACTGGTGCACTCGGCACAGCTGGCAAGCAAGGATGCATCCTGGGAAGAGAAGCAGGCATACTATCGCCGGGCTATTGCCAAGAAAGAGGAAGTGACCTCTTTCTTGCGGCAGAAGAATTATCACAATCTGGCGGATAACCCGCAGGTCACCGTATATACAGGCACCGGTTCTTTTGCAGGCCCGGATGTTGTAGAGGTACAGACGGCAGATGAAATCATACTGTTGCAGGCATCCCGGATATTCATCAATACCGGAGCCGAAACCATTATCCCGCCGATCGAGGGGATACAAGGTAATCCGAACGTATATACCAGCACCTCTATCATGGAACTGACGGAACTTCCGGCTCATCTTGTCATTGTGGGTGGTGGGTACATCGGCTTGGAGTTTGCTTCCATGTATGCTTCATTCGGCTCGCAGGTGACGGTGCTCGAAGGTTATTCCGAACTGATCTCCCGCGAAGACCGCGACATTGCCGCCAGTGTGCAGCAGGTGTTGGAAAAGAAAGGGATTGTGTTCCGGCTGAATGCACGCGTGCAGTCGGTGAAAGGTTCCACCGTGGTTTATCAGGATGTGGCGACGGGCGAGGAACACCGTGTGGAAGGCGATGCCATATTGCTGGCCACAGGACGGCGCCCGAATACGTCGGGATTGAAACTTGAACTGGCAGGGGTAGATGTAAACGAACGCGGCGCCATTGTGGTGAACGAGCAGTTGCAAACTACCAATCCCAATATCCGTGCCATTGGCGATGTAAAAGGCGGATTGCAGTTTACTTACATTTCGCTGGACGATTACCGCATTCTGCGCGAAGACTTATTCGGGGCAGGAGAGCGCAAGGTGTCCGACCGCGACCCGGTGAGTTATTCGGTATTCATCGATCCGCCTCTTTCCCGCATCGGATTGAGTGAGGCGGAAGCCCGCAAAAAAGGAATGAATATAAAGGTAAATAAGCTGCCGGTAGCAGCCATCCCGCGTGCCCGGACTTTGGGCGATACGAATGGCCTGTTCAAAGTGGTGGTAGATGCCGATACGGATAAGATTTTAGGATGCACGTTGTTCGGGCCGGAGTCGAGCGAAGTAATCAATCTGGTAGCAATGGCCATGAAGACCGGGCAGGAATATACCTTCTTGCGTGACTTCATCTTTACCCACCCCAGTATGAGCGAGGCGCTGAATGATTTGATGAACTTTTAAATAGAGACAAAAAAAGGCACGGATTACACGGAATTCACGGATTCATTTCTGAAAATCCGTGTTGTTCGCGTAATCCGTGCCTTGAAATATCTGTGTTTTTAGTGTCTTTTCTTTTCACTACTCTCTCTTTAATAAAATCTTTCCTTGTTCCGTCAAATAGTATTTCTGTTTGGGATGTTTAGGCTGTTCTGGATAAAGCGGCTCTACCAATTTCAGCCCTATGGCTGGGTAAAGGTAGTTTTCCAAGAAATTGCTTTTATCTTTCAAACCGATTGACTCCATAATCTCTTTAGCCGAATATGTATTGTTCCCGATAGCTGCCAGAACTTTTTGAACCTGTGGGATAACTCTCGGGTGACTGTCGGGTAGCTGTGGGGTAGCTGTGGGGTTTTGCCCAACAGTATCCTGTATATAGCGGAATACCACTTGCACAAAAGCACCGTCCGAATGAAACTCCGGGTCAGGAAGCCCCACACGGCGGCATTCACTGATCATCAATCCAATGCCGCGTCCCCAGCTTTCCAACACCTTGCTTTTATAGAGAACATTGGCTATAATAGGATTTTGTGGCTCAGAATCATGCGGTCCCAGTAATCTCTCCAATGTCATATCCTCCGGAAATGTACCACTGTTCGTGACTTCCACGCGATCATCATAGATGGCTATGCTGACGGAACTTCCAGGTTTATGATATAGACGGTGTGAAAAACTGTTTATACAACTCTCGCGCAGGGCTTTATAGGGAATGGAAAGTTCTTCTTCTCTGTACAACTTTTCAACCTTTCCGGAAAGTGACAGATGTTTGAAGAAGAAAGCCATTGCTGCGTCCAGCAGTTCAAATATATTGCCGTGTACGCGCTGGTTGTCTATAAACTCGTCTTTATTCGTTCCTTTGAAGCGTGCCATCCGCAATAGACATTGCGGATAGTCTGACAAATTTTTGCCGAACAATACTGCAGCCGCATTTTTCAGTTTGCCGTTACCCGATGAGAGATTGAACTTTCCAAGGATAAGCGGAATTTCCTCTATCATGGTCGTTTCCGGCAAGCGTCCGCTTTCGACGCCCATACGGACTGCTCCGCGGATGATATTTATGTCAAGGTTTTCGATTTCCAAATTTTCATTGATGATAGCTTCCCAACCATATTTGCCTCCCCGTTGTAACAGCAATCGGTTATATTTTTCCTGCGGCATGACGGATGTCACACTTTCCATCCGGTGGTAGGCTCTTCCCTTATATGCGAAAGGACGGGCACTCAGCTGTGGATCAGCATGGAGAGTAATCACGTACCTGCTTGTGTCAGGGATAGCGGTGTAGGAAATTTCGATTTCGTTTATTGGCTCTATCCGCCTGATAGCTTCTACAATATCCCGCTTTGTTTTGTCACTTAAATCCTGCCCGATAATTTTTCCTTTGTCCGTTACGCCGAACAACACGGTTCCGCCCGTCCCGTTGAGGAAGGCGCAAAGTGTTTCCATACCACGCTCCAACTGTCCAGTGGTTTCTTTAAATTCTACTTGTTCGTTTTCACTCTGGACTATCAGGTTCTTTATATCCTCAAGTTTATATGTTTTCATGCCGTATATTGTTAGTCTACAAAAGTACTCTTTTTTTGCAATATAGCGTGGAAATAGAAAATTTGTCCTCACTTTTACATAGTAATGGGGTAAATTATCTTCCTACCGGCACTTCGCTGCCACTTCCCTGCACCCATTCTGTGATGGTGGAGGTGGT
>JAUUPT010000102.1 GCA_030843315.1 Bacteroidaceae bacterium
GGTAAATATAAAAAGAGAAGAATCTCTTTTCCCTTTATGATGGGGAGAAGAGATTCTTCATTATGTTCAGGGTGTATGTCCTGAATTATATTATGAGTTCTGGCTATTAGTAAATCAAATCTTCTTTTGGTTCGTTGTACCAAGCGTAGCTTTTATCCTTAAACCATTCAGTAAAAGTGGGGTATGCTTTGGTGATGTTAACCTTTTCCTGAGGCCATCTAAAGTCATTGCCGGGAATACGCATTCCCCAAGTGGCCTTTTCTTCCTGGCTATAATTATTCCAATGAACTTCTGCGTCATTTACTTTAATATAGAAATCAATGTTGTCTATGTTCAGTTTCTCTTTTATACCGTCAAATACTAATGTGAAATCTTTTTCCGGGTAGGAGGTTTGATTTTTTACAGTATTGATAAGAGTAGAGCCTGTCTCGTCGCCTGCAAGGGCAAAATGTGCTTCAAGAGCATTACCTTGGTCGCTAAATAAAGGCTGTATTTCATTGCCTACCTTAACATAGGGAACGATTTTGTATGAGGCACCGACAGCTTTCAGCTTACCATCTATGGTTAACTTAGTTCCTTGTTGAGTAGCGGTCATAGAAACTACGATGTCATTCATATCATAGTCGCCTTGTGTGGGATACATATCTTCAATGATATAGGTATAAGTTCCTAATTCATATTTTTCATCTGTTCCAAAGCCACCGCTACATTCAGTTCCAGCAATGACAATCTTGCCTATGGCATTTTCTGTCCAAGATCCAATATTGTGTGAACCTCTTTCCGGAGATTCTACCAAAATTTCTTTTCCTACAGTTAAATTATCCTTACCATTATTGCCCCAACTGCCAACTTGCAGCAATCCTACATATTCTGTATCTTTTATATAATCATCTTTCTTTGGTTTTTCAAATTTGCCATCATCACCAAAGCCTATTTTACAATTCTGGGCAGAAGTCAAGGCTCCAATAACCCTTAACCAAGCTCCTGTCTCCATAGTTATCTTCATATCCGAAGCATTTAGTTTCAGACTACCACAGGACATATAGCTTCTTTCGTCCAGCTCTATTTTGTTTGACTGCAAATGAGCTTCTCCATCTACAATAATACAGCCACCAGGTAACCTGCCATCATTATTGTCATCGTTATCCAATTTGGCACCGGCTTCCACATGCAAATTTCCTGTCACATGCACATAACCATTATTCTCCAATGAAGAACTCTTCTCTTCATCGTTTTTATTCCCAACAAGAACCAAATCTCCATTAACAGTTAGTTTGCCGGTATCTTCTACATCGATCTCCCACCCATGTAATTTAGCATCTCCATTAATGATTAATGTACCTTCTATCTCTATTTCCACATCTTTCAAACTTCCGGTAATAGAAGATCCCATAGTGATTGTAACATCTTTTTCTATCTTGTACTCTCCGCTTCCTTTAATCTCAGAAGCGTCTGTTATTTTTTTGCTATCACTACGAGTATTAGCTACACTACGTGTTTTTGAGCTATTACCAAATGAATGGTTAATTGCAGTTCCTTCTACAGCAACCTCTTTCATTGTTACTATTTCGGAAGCATTCGCATTTTTAAAGACCTGTGCGATATACAATTTGGAAACCGTAGCCGGAATCACAATTTTCTGTGAAAACGGCATATCACCGGTTACTTCTCCCGATGCTGCAACCGGCAGGATACCCTCTCCGGGAGCTTTGTCATAGACGCGTACTGCGTAATAGTATTTTCCGTCGTACTCGTCGTTTACTTCTACATTAACGGTTAATGCTTTAGTAGTGGACCAATCAAAATTCTCAGGAACATGTGCACCTAAGTTGGGGTTGTAGTTTGAGTCGTAAGCATCCTGCTGGCAGCCGGCCAACGTACATGTCATTACTAATAAACCAATTACTCCTTTTTTCATAATGTTTCTGTTTTAAACTATTTGTACTGAAAAACTCGAGAATGAATTCTGTGCAAAGGTATTAAATAGGTTATATATATACAAGTAAAAAGTTGTATTTGTTTTTTTAAAACTTGATATGCTATTCATTCTGTGCCGTTTAGTTGACAATTGTGTTATACTTCCCTTTATTGCAAGAATTAATAATTTTCATCGCATTCATTTATGGGTATAGGTATTGACCGCTTGGTTCTTGAGGTATATATTGCTCATATCAGCAATGAATTCCTTAGAATTGCCGTTGAATGGTGGTTATTGTATGACAATCTCGTCTACGAACAGAAACTGCTTCTTCCCTTGTATGGCATGGAAGCGTACGTAGCGTGCTTGGGTAGGGCTACCAATCCAGCCGAAGTCACGGAAAATAACGTCTTTTCCGGCCTCTTCCTCGTTACAAATATCCGTATTTAATAAGGTGAAGTTTTTGCCGTCTACCGAGGCCCATACTTCTACTTTAGCAGGCAGGAATACTTGTGGGGTGCGAACTTGCATGAAGTTTGCCACAACGCGATGAATGGAAGTAACTTCGCCTAAATCAATCGTTGCATCCAAGTCGTTGGGGCAGAAGCCCTGCCAACGTCCGTCCATATAGCTCATTCCGCCGCGAAGTCCGTCGAGGAGACCGGTGTCACCGCCACCTTTATAGACTTCTTTGTTTTGATAATAGCCTCCGTCTTTGGCGTAGGTTATTTGTTTTCCTATGGCTTTGTGATAGTCCGTTCTTAGCCGGAGGCTCTTTCCGAGCGGTGTTTTCCCGTCGAAAAGGCGTGCCGTCAGCAAGATGGAGTCTTTGACGGCAAATGGCTTTTTGTAAAGTTTGGATGAGGCGGTGGGCTCCGAACCATCCGTCGTATAGCGTATGTCGATAGGGTATTTCTCTGAAGTTAGGGACAGCATGATTCTCTTCTTTGCGTAGTCTACTGTTTGGTTGCTTTTCACTTGCTCCGACAGCATGAAGGGGTTGTATCCCTTTGCTTTGATATGGTGGATTTCGTTATTGATACGCCGTTTAAAACTCTCCGGCTGCCGCTTGCTTTGCGGCGTCCAACCTACTTCTGCCAAAGCGATGATACGTGGATATATCATGTATTCAGCATGCTCTTTAGTAGGTATATATTCTGCCCATACATTGCCTTGTACACCTAATATATATTTGGTGATGTCCGTTCCCAATGAATCGGGAGCAGGGTCATAAGAATAAGTTCGTCCGATAGGTATGTAGGAGCCGAAGGCGAGTGGTTGGGTTTCGGGGTCATCTTGATAATGATCCAGGTAGCAATAGCTTCCCGGGGTCATGATGGCATAATGGCCCATTTGTGCAGCGGAAATGCCTCCCTCTGTATCACGCCATGACATGACGGTGGCGTTGGGGGCGAGTCCGCCGTCCAGTATCTCATCCCAGCCGATGATGTCGCGTCCTTTGGAGTTGATGTATTTCTCGATGCGAGCTATCATGTAACTTTGCAGTTCGCTTTCATCTTTCAGTCCTTCGTCCTTCATGCGTTTCTGGCATTTGGGGCATGCTTTCCAGTGGCGTCTGCTGGCTTCGTCGCCGCCGATGTGGATGTAGTGAGAGGGGAAGAGACGTATCACTTCGTTCAGCACATCTTCGAAGAACTTGAAAGTCTCTTCGTTGCCGATGCATACTTCGCCCGATGTGTAAGGCTCTCCCGTACAGGATAATTGCGGATAGGCGGCGAGCACTTCATCGGAATGTCCCGGCATCTCTATTTCGGGGATAACCGTGATATGCCTCAAGCGGGCGTATTCCAGCACTTCGCGTACATCAGCCTCTGTGTAGTAGCCGCCATAGGCTCCTTCTTCATCTTTTTCGCAGTAGTGATGGTCGTATTTTCCCCAGTCTTGCAGGTTGGCAGCTTTTCGCCAGGCGGCGAACTCTGTCAGACGGGGATAGCCGGGAATTTCCAGACGCCATCCGGCACCGTCAGTCAGATGCCAGTGCAGGCGATTGATCTTGTAGGTGGCCACCAGGTCGAGCTGTTTCTTGACGTGCTCTTTGTCGAAGAAATGCCGGGATACATCCAGGTGAAGGCCCCGATAGGGGAACCGGGGCTCGTCCTCAATAACGGTTACGGGCAGTTTCTTGCCGTTGCGGGCGAGTTGCGCCAGCGTTTGCAGGGCGTAGAAGGCGCCGGTGGCGGACTTGGCTTTGATGTTTACTCCTCTTTTGCTGATTTCCAGCTTGTAGCCTTCGGCAGAAGAGGGAGTGTCCGTCTGTTCTGATACTTCTATGGTGACGAAAGGATTCTTATCGCTCAGCTCCATCGGAAGAGGGTAGCTTGGCAGATAAGCCAGCAGATCGTCCATTTCAGGCTGGGGCAGGTTGACCGAGAAGGTAACCGTAGCGGGAAGATTGACTGTTTTAGAAGTTGTTTTCTCGAACTGCGGGTATGGAATCATACTGAGTTCCTGGGGTGTTTCACAAGCTGCCAACAATAACGCGGCAGCAAAAATGAGGTTGAGGGGGTTTTTAAATAATCTCATTGTTGCAGGGGGTGTTAAGTTTTGGGGTAAATATACGGAATAATACATAAAAAGGATAATCTTTACTTCTTAAAATCCTTTTCGGTCGAAAAAACGTTAACACAATTCGTTCGTCTCATAAAAAAGTACGATATTTGCAGCCATGATTCAGATAGAAACCATATTTGACATATTGTGGAAAGGGTTCATTATCGGCGTCATTGTGTCTGCGCCATTGGGTCCCGTGGGTGTATTGTGCATTCAACGCACCTTGAACAAGGGGCGATGGTATGGTTTCGTAACGGGGATGGGAGCTTCGTTGAGCGATATTGCATACGCCTTGTTGACGGGCTATGGAATGAGTTTTGTGTTTGATTATGTCAACAAGAATATATTTTATCTGCAGCTTTTCGGAAGCATTCTCCTGTTGGCATTCGGCATTTATACCTTCCGCAGTAATCCGGTGCAATCCATTCGTCCCGTGTCCACTAATAAAGGATCTTATTTCCATAACTTCATTACGGCATTCGCCGTCACGTTATCCAATCCGCTTGTTATTTTCTTGTTCGTAGGTCTTTTCGCCCGTTTTGCCTTTGTCAGCGAAGGGGTGCTGGTGTTCGAGGCCGTTACCGGATATGTAGCCATTGCACTTGGGGCATTGGCTTGGTGGTTTGGCATTACCTATTTTGTCAATAAAGTCCGTACGCAATTCAATCTGCGTGGCATTTGGGTGTTGAATCGTGTTATCGGAAGTATTGTCATGGTGGTGTCTGTGCTCGGATTGGTGTTTACGCTGATGGGAGAGTCGCTCTACTAACTGACAACTGATAATTCAATATGAAGATAGCACAACAGCTGAAAGAAAAGAATATAGCCGAATACCTTATATATATGTGGCAGGTGGAAGATTTGCTCCGTGCCAATGGTTGCGACATCGACCGGATAGGCCGTAACATCATTGCGCGTTATCCCGAAGAGGAACGTCCGGCACTGGAAGAATGGTATGGAAACCTGGCCGACATGATGCGTGCCGAAGGCGTCATGGAGAAAGGACATCTGCAAATCAACCGGAACGTTATTCAGAATCTGACGGAACTGCATGGAGCACTGCTGGCTTCCACGAAATATCCGTTTTATAATGCGGCATACTTCAAGGTATTGCCCTTTATCGTCGAGTTGCGCCAGAAGAATGGCCGGAAAGAAGAGTCTGAACTCGAAACTTGCTTTGAGGCACTCTATGGAGTGTTATTGCTGCGCCTGCAGAAGAAGGAAATCAGCCAGGGAACGGCGAAAGCGATAGAGGCTATCAGTAGCTTTGTGTCACTGCTTGCCAATTACTACGACAAGGAGAAGCGGGGTGAGCTGGAGCTGGATTAAAAGAGAATTGTTCATCGTAACATCAATATTATAAGTATAGCTTTTTAAATGAATATTTTAATAACCGGTGCCAATGGTCAACTTGGCAATGAGATGCAGGTGCTGTCGAAAGAGAATGCCGGGCACGTTTATTTCTTCACGGATGTACAAGAGTTGGATATTTGCGACGAACAGGCTGTATGTCAGTTTGTGCGAAGCAATCAGATCAATATAATCGTGAACTGTGCCGCTTATACGGCAGTGGATAAGGCAGAAGATGATCCTGAATTCTGTGATAAACTGAATCATGTCGCTCCGGGCTATCTGGCTGCTGCTGCCGAGGCTTGCGGCGCTGCATTGATACAAGTATCTACTGACTATGTATTCGATGGGACGGGACATATACCTTACACCGAAGACATGGCTCCTTGTCCCAATTCGGTTTATGGCACTACCAAGTTGGCAGGCGAACAGGCGGTGATGGAGAATTGCAGTCGCGCTATGATTATCCGCACGGCATGGCTGTATTCCATTTATGGAAATAATTTTGTAAAGACCATGCTGCGACTGGGACGTGAGCGTGAAACGCTGGGCGTTGTTTTCGACCAGATTGGTACACCGACCTATGCCAATGACCTGGCACGTGCCATCTTCGCAGCTATTAATAAGGGTATTGTTTCCGGTATTTATCACTTCAGTGATGAGGGCGTTTGTTCCTGGTACGATTTTACCTTGGCAATTCATCGCCTGGCTGGGATTACTACCTGCAAAGTGAGCCCGCTGCATACGGATGAATTTCCGGCTAAGGCTCCACGCCCGCATTATTCGGTACTGGATAAAACAAAGATAAAAAAGACACTCGATATCGAAATTCCCCATTGGGAGAGTAGTTTGAAGAAGTGTATTGAACTGTTAGAGAAATAACAACTATGGCCAATAACAACGAAATAGAAAGAAGACGAACCTTTGCGATTATCGCGCACCCGGATGCCGGTAAAACGTCATTAACCGAGAAGCTGCTGCTCTTCGGTGGACAGATTCAGGTGGCAGGTGCCGTGAAGAGTAACAAAATAAAGAAGTCGGCAACGTCCGACTGGATGGATATCGAGAAGCAGCGCGGTATCTCCGTGACCACTTCGGTGATGGAGTTCGACTACCGCGACTACAAGATTAATATCCTCGACACCCCCGGTCACCAGGACTTCGCCGAAGATACTTACCGCACGCTGACCGCTGTAGACAGCGTCATCATCGTGGTGGACGGTGCGAAAGGTGTGGAGTCGCAGACCCGCAAACTGATGGAAGTTTGTCGTATGCGCAACACGCCGGTGATTATCTTCGTCAACAAGATGGACCGCGAAGCCAAAGACCCCTTCGATCTGCTGGACGAGCTCGAAGAAGAACTCTCCATTCATGTCCGTCCGCTGACGTGGCCTATTGAAAGCGGTGCCCGCTTCAAAGGTGTTTATAACATCTATGAACATAACCTGAACCTCTTCCAGCCTTCCAAGCAAGTGGTGACTGAGAAGGTAGAGGTGGATATCAATACAGAAGAGTTGGACGCACAGATTGGTGCGCAACTGGCTGACAAGCTGCGTGGCGAACTGGAACTGATAGACGGCGTTTATCCCGAATTCGACAAGACGGAATACCTGAAAGGCGATCTTGCCCCCGTATTCTTCGGTTCGGCACTCAATAACTTCGGTGTGCAGGAACTGCTGGACTGCTTCGTAGAGATAGCCCCCAGCCCCCGTCCCGTGAAGGCGGAAGAACGTGAAGTAGAACCGGAAGAGCCTAAATTCACCGGCTTCATCTTCAAGATTACCGCCAATATCGACCCCAATCACCGCTCTTGTATCGCATTCTGTAAGATATGTTCGGGCAAGTTTACGCGTAATGCGCCCTATCTGCACGTGCGTCATGGCAAGACGATGCGTTTCTCTTCGCCCACCCAGTTCATGGCACAGCGCAAGACAACCATCGACGAGGCATGGGCAGGAGATATCATCGGTCTGCCGGACAACGGTACTTTCAAGATTGGCGACACGCTGACCGAGGGTGAAATGCTCCATTTCCGCGGTTTGCCGAGCTTCTCGCCGGAGATGTTCAAGTATATCGAGAATGCCGACCCGATGAAGCAGAAACAGCTTGCCAAGGGCGTCGACCAACTGATGGACGAAGGTGTGGCGCAGTTGTTTGTCAACCAGTTCAATGGGCGGAAGATTATCGGTACGGTAGGGCAGTTGCAGTTCGAGGTCATTCAATACCGTTTGGAGAATGAATACAGCGCCAAATGTCGTTGGGAACCCCTCAGCCTGTACAAAGCCTGCTGGATAGAGAGCGACGACGCAGAAGAGCTGGAAGCCTTCAAGAAACGTAAATATCAATATATGGCGAAAGACCGCGAGGGTAGGGACGTGTTCCTGGCGGATAGCGGCTACGTGCTGCAAATGGCGCAGATGGACTTCAAGCATATCAAGTTCCACTTTACGAGCGAGTTCTGATTTCGTCCGCTTTGTTTTCTTTTACTTCAGGCACGGATTATACGGTTTTGTTTACATAATCTGTGTAATCCGTGCCTGAAATTATATTTTAATATTACCTTTGTCGCCCGAAACAACTGAACATTGAAAACATGACAACCATCGTGCGCCTTTTTTCCCTTATCCTCCTCTTGGGGCTGACAGCAGCCTGCTCAAGCCCTGCCAATAAAGCTTTATCCGATTACGAACGATCCCTCTGCCGTGCCGATTCATTGGTACGCTCCGGCACAGCCGACAGCGCCCGCGTAGTGCATCTGCTCTCCGACCTGCATCACGAGTACGACGCAGTGAAAGAACTCTCCGGTACTAAGCTCATCCGTCTGACCCCACTACCTTTGAAAGAGAGGCTTATCTTGATTTCAGTATGCCTGGCATTGACTGTGCTGATAATTTGGTTATGGAAGTTGCAGCAGAAGATTTCGGATGATGCTATGCGCCGCTACTACACCGCCAGTCTGAGCGAGAACGAGCAAAATATACACAATAACCGGCGCTAGATGAGCGAACTGGAAGATTACCTCAAACAGATGCCCCAGGCGGACGATACAAAGGAAGAAGCAGTCGAAGCCTACGTCTGCCTCAAGGATCGTGACGACGAATTACGCGATGAAAACCTTACCCTTCGCAATCGCCTCAAAGAATACGAAAAACGCCCTCTGCCCCGCGACCTGGAACTGCTGGAAAAGCAAGGCGAACGCCTCCGCCTGCTGGACGAGCAGATGCGCACTCTCACCTCTACACTGATAGACCATGACGGCATGATAGAGCAACTCCGCACCCAGCCCAAATACCTGACGGACACCGACTGGGACTACTTGAAACAACTCCTCGACCGTATGTATGCCGGCTTCACCCAGCGCCTCACCGTCCGCTTCCGGCAACTCACCACCTCCGACCTGCAACTTTGTGTGCTCATCCGCCTGCGTTTCACCAATGCACAGATAGCTACGCTCACCGCTGTGTCCTCTTCATCTGTGTCGCAACAGAAGTTCCGCCTGAAGAAACGGTTGCAGCAAGCGGACGAAACACTGTTTCAGAACGGGGAGACGATGGAAACGTTGATTTGGAGTTGCTAAATCGCAGAAAAAACTTACAAACAGATTGTACTTTACTTACCTCTAAAATGTCTTTGCAAGTGAGATAAGGACAGTCGTTACCTTTGCCAGTCTCAGTCGTTACCTTTGGGTGTCTCAGTCGTTACCTTTGCCACTCCACAGTCGTTACCTTTGCCTACCCCTCTCAGAAGTCATGTAGGGCATGTTTTGTAGGTGATACTCAGTCCGAAGTAGAGTACGGGATAATAAATGCAATCGTTCGGATGCTATTAAAGTAATGAGAAATCTATTTGGTGATATTGGTATAGCATAAAATAATTCATATATAAGGCTAGTGAAAACTCCCCTGGACTTTTATGGAAGAGCTTTTCTATTGCTATAGGATTAAATTTATTGTCATCGTATGTTTTGACTATTGTGAAATCATCTCTTTGCTCTGAATCATCTGGGGCTATTGTTTCTCTAATATTATTTTTATTATATATCAAGTTAGTTATACAGCAGAACTCAGGTTTACCTCCCCTGTTTAAATCTCTATAAAAGCCAATGATTTGAGTCTTTTGTATCATGTCTGGAAGTATGTGTGTCTCTTCACAAAGTTCTCTTTCTGCTGCCTTTATTATGCTCATTCTAAAATTCAGGTCCTTTTGTAAATCAGAATAATCCATGGAACCGCTTCCCGATGGCAATAGCTTATCAGAAGAAATCGCTGTTTTATTATTATGTCGAAGTATTATGGCATATCCGTCGCTGCTTACTGCAATTGTTGAAACTCCAATATGATCGCTCATACATGATGCACTTAAATCCTGTATAGGATAGTTTCTACTATTTAGAAGCGGTTCTATACAAAATCCTTTTTGATGCGACATTCGTATATTATAAATGCTGTTGGTTAGATAAGAATTGTAATAGCAACCTTTGTTTACTGAGACGATATAGTCATCTTCTGTATTTTTCTCGATTTCAGATGCCATACATAGTTTCTTTTCGTTGTAGAATGAACCATTATGACTCTTAACTTCATGCCATTTCCAATTAAGAAAGTGAATGGTAGTATCACAGTATGCTTTAATGTATTTCTTGACATTCTGTGCTTTCTTTTTTGCAATTTGGGAATGGATCGCTTTATTGTTTACTAGAATATTGTTTACGGAAGGATTGTATATAATAGTATTGTTCAAAGTCGGTATTCCCATCATTATATATTTATCTGCAATTTCTTCATCTAGTTTAAAATCTGAAGAAATTTTGTTAGAAAGTGAGTTGTAATACCCTGTTTTCTTTAAATATCGATAACAGTCTTGTATTGTGGATATAAATTGCCATACGATATTAATAAATATTAGTACTAATAGTATTAGTACGTTCTTTTCTTCTGTGAACTGTTTATATTGAAATATAGTGTATCCTAATATTATGAGATTGATAACCATAAAATAGGGATTTATTTTTTCTATTTTTATACCATATATAATGAAGTCCAAATTGTTTCTCCATTTAATGACGAACTGTCTCATATAAAGTTATTTAATTGATAATAAGGATATGTGGTGAATAGGATATGATTGCAAATCTACAAAAAGTTTTTTTAAGTTACTTATTTGATGCCTTTTTTGTTTGTTGCATTTTATTCTCCTGATTCTGTGTAC
>JAUUPT010000103.1 GCA_030843315.1 Bacteroidaceae bacterium
GAAGTACGCAACAACTGCATTGTCATCCTGGCAGAATCATTGGAAAGCTGGGTACTGGAAACAGAAGTAGAGGGACAGGAAATCACTCCTTATCTCAACAAACTAATACAAGACTCTACGACTTTATATGCACCCCATGTACTGACTCAGGTAAAAGGCGGACGTTCCATTGATGCGCAATTGATATTCTGCGCCGGCATGCTCCCCATCAATAGCGGCACGTACAGCAGCCAATACCCCGACCATACGTATGAAACCTTGCAGAAGGCCATGCATCAGAAAAAGAATTCGCGCAATTATCTGCTGACCATAGACAAAGTATCTACCTGGAACCAGGGAGTCATAGCCTACAGCTTCGGCACCGACACGATTGTCGCCTATCACGACTTCGAACAGACTGAAGCCTTCGGCACGCATAAACGTACCGGAGACGGTTCTTTCCTGGCACAATGCCGCCGGAAAATAGAAAACGGGGAAATCTGGAAGAAAGGCGAGAATGTATATATGCAGCTCGTCACTTACTCCGGCCATGCACCTTTCAAATTACCCGAAGAGCTGAAAGAGGTTTCTTTCTCTTCTGCCATTCCGGAGAAGATGAACGACTACATGACGACGGCACGATATACCGACAAAGCCATAGGCAAGTTTGTGGAATTTCTGAAAACACTCCCCCAGTACAACGAAACACTGATCGTCATCACCGGAGATCATGAAGGGCTCACCACATATCGCGAAGACTTATGCGAGTCACCCGGTGGCAAAGGCATTGTATCCGACAAGCAATTTACTCCGTTCATTGTTGTAAATTCTCCGGTAGGCATGCGTTATGATAAGGTAATGGGGCAGATAGACATGTACCCCACTCTGCTGAACCTGCTACAACTGGACGACTACTGCTGGAGCGGCTTGGGACAGAGCATCCTCGACCCTCAAAAGAAAGGATTTGCCATCAGTCCCCAACTGAAAGCAGAAGGAGCGAACGCCATGCCCGAAGACATTGCATTCGCCCAAAAAGCTTATGACATTTCGGATTTAATGATACGCTTCGACTATCTGGGCGAACACGTAAAATAACCGGAGCCATAGAAAAGCTTGGCGGATAGCGAAATAAAGCCTATCTTTGCGCCATTCAAAAAAAAGTAAAATGTAAATGAAGTAATGAAGATACGTATTCATCCGCATTATGCAGCTTACGAAAGTTTCATCCGGGCTATCCCTTCAGGAGAATATGAGCGGGAAGAAATCTATTGCAACCAAAGAAACACTGTTGAGAAAGTGCGATTGGGAGACAAAGAATTCGTAATCAAAAAATACAAAAGGCCTGCTCTTATAAATTGCCTCATTTATACATGGTTTCGCAAAAGCAAGCCCCGCCGGGCTTTTGAATACGCAGAGCTATTTCTGCAACGTGGCATAGATACAGCTGCCCCGGTAGCTTACATCGAAATTAAAAAGAACGGCTTCTTCCACACCGGATACTTCATCTCCGAACATATTCCTTATCCACTCATAGCGGACATCAATACAGCAGAGATTAGCGAAGAAGAAAAGGACAAGCTGACGCACGATCTTGTCTCGTTTACCCTTCAGCTGCATCTGCATAAGATTGTACCCCTAGACTATAATCCTAAGAATATATTCTATCGCAAGGTAGACGGCAAGTATCGTTTTGCATTGATTGACATCAACCGGCTGAGACTGGGCAAAGTTCCAGGCATCAAAATGTCAATGAATGCATTCAGCCAACTGAATGTACAACCCCAGGATTTTATGAAAGTAATACCTCAATACGCCAACGAAAGAGGATTCGACATTGAAGAATGTATCTTCTTCGTCTTGTACAACCGACTGAGGTGGCGAAAAAAGAGAGACTTCAAAAAGTACATCAAACGCAAATTACATTTCTAAAAATGTCGTATCTTTGCAATAATGAGATTCAGAAAAATTTATGCAAGATTATATTACCCAATCCATAGCAGAAGGAATCAGACTTAAAGAAGATCTCCTGAACAACCGCCAGATGCTTGCCGATATTGAAAACGTCGGTAACCTGATAGTGCAAACTATCCTGCAAGGACATAAAGTGCTACTTTGCGGCAATGGTGGAAGCGCTGCCGATGCCCAGCACATTGCAGCCGAACTCGTGGGGCGCTTCGTGACCGACCGAAGGGGTCTGCCTGCCATTGCAATGACAACAGATACTTCCATCTTGACCGCAGTCAGCAATGATTATGGCTTCGACTACATCTTCGAACGTCAGACAGAAGCTCTGGGAATGGCGGGTGACGTACTGATAGGCCTCTCTACGAGCGGCAATTCCCCCAACGTGGAACGTGCATTGCTAAGAGCGCGATCTTTGGGACTTACCACAGTAGGACTATTAGGAAGAGACGGCGGAAAGTGTAAAGACCTTTGCGACTATTTCTTCATTATACGCCATTCCGAAGCCGCGAGGATTCAAGAAATGCACATTACGATCGGGCATATACTGTGCGGCATTGTGGATAACAAACTGGGGTCCCATGAATAAGGCGATTTTCCTCGACCGGGACGGTACCATCAACGTCGATTTCGGGTACGTCCATAAGATTGAAGACCTTGAGTTTCTGCCCGGAGCTATTGAAGCACTCCGCCTTTTTCAGGAGTTGGGATTTCTGCTGATTGTCATAACAAACCAGTCCGGCATTGGCCGCGGATATTACACTCTGAAGGATGCCGAAGTATTCAACCAGGCTATGGCGCAGAAGCTGAAAGAGCACGGAGTTATCCTGAAAGACTTCTTCACCTGTCCGCATAGCCCGGAAGAAGACTGCGAATGCCGCAAACCTTCGCCGTTCATGGTGATGGAAGCTATCAAGAAACACAATATAGACCCTTCCCGATCTTATATGTTCGGAGACAAGAAGTCGGACGTGGAATGTGGCGAGAGAAGCAACATCAAATCTTTTCGGGTCACCGCAGAGCATCCGCTTCTGTATTGGGCCAACCAACTAACAAATAACCTATTATGAATACAGAGCTGAATAGCATAAAAGGAAAAAGAGTACTCGTCATAGGAGACGTAATGCTGGATACTTACCACATAGGAGACGTAAAACGCATATCTCCCGAAGCTCCCGTACCCATTGTCCGCATCAACCGCACCTACAGTGTGCTGGGCGGGGCTGCCAATGTTGCACGAAACTTATTGGGACTGGGTTGCTCTCCTTATGTTATCAGTTTGCTCGGCAACGACCATAACGGGGAGATAATGAAAAAGATGTTCTCCGAATTGGCTATCAAAAACGAGCTGTTTTGCACCGAACATCCCACCATCACTAAAACCCGTATTATAGGAAATAACCAACAAGTAGTACGCCTGGACTTCGAAACAGAGAATGAATGCCTGAATGAAGAGACGGAACAGAAACTTCTGAATGCCGTGCAAAGGGCGCTTCCCGAAATAGATATTGTGGTCATCTCCGATTACGGCAAAGGAGTGTGCAACGACGTCATCTGCCAGCACGTCATAGCCGCCTCCACCCGGCAAGGGAAACAAGTCATTATTGACCCCAAAGGAACCAACTGGGAAAAATACCGCTCTGCCACCATCATCACGCCCAACTTAAAAGAACTTTCTGCCGTATCCGGAACAGAAGTGAAGAACGATGACGAAGCCATCCACAATGCGGCCGACAAGATTCTAAAAGAATACAACCTGACATCCCTGTTAGTAACCCGCTCCGAGAAGGGAATGTCTTATATCGCCCCGGAAGCCTTCCAGGACATACCTACCGAAGCCAAAGAGGTCTATGATGTCTCCGGTGCAGGCGATACGGTGGTAGCCACTCTTGCTGCCGCCCTGGCTGCCGGTATTTCCATTTCAGACGCCATCTATCTTTCCAACAAGGCTGCCGGCATTGTAGTAGGCAAGATGGGCACCAGCCCCATCCTGTTCAAAGAGCTGCAAGCCGAGTTACAAACCGAGAAACCGGCCAGTAAACTGATTCCCGCTGCCCAACTGGCAGATACCGTACAACAGCTGCGTGCCCAGGAACGCAAAATCGTATTTACAAACGGATGCTTCGACATCCTTCACAAAGGACATGTCTTCTATCTGGAAAAAGCTAAAAGGATGGGAGATATACTTATTGTAGGGCTGAACTCCGATGCTTCAATCAAGCGTCTGAAAGGAGACTCACGTCCCATCAATGATGAGGATGCCCGTTCCGCTGTCTTAGCTGCTTTGGAAGCAGTAGACTATATTGTGGTCTTTACAGAAGATACTCCGTTGAATATTATCAAAGCCATCGCCCCGGATGTATTGGTGAAAGGTGGAGACTATGCAATAGAAAACATAGTAGGCAGGGAATATGCCAAAGAAACGGTAACGATTCCTTTTGTCGATGGTTTTTCTACCACTAAAACGATAAGCGCCATCAGCGGCTCATAAGCATCTAAAAGAGCGTTTCACTGATTATAATTTTGTGTTATACATTTTGTATAATCAGAGCATTGACATAACTCGTTGCGCAACCTCTTTGGGCGTAATGTCCACCATACACTTCTGATAAACCGCTTGCTTGCATTTGCCCCGTCCGTCTTTGGTGCACGGGCGGCAAGGTAAATCTCGCTCAAGTATCTCCACCGTAGGCCCCGTAGGGAAACCGAAAGCAGTAGGTCCCATCAATGCCAAAGCCGGAACCCGGAATAAATCTGCCGCATGCATAAATCCCGTATCGGCACTGACCACTATATTAGAACGGGACACCAGGTAGCAAGACTCCATCAGCGAAGTGCGCCCGGCAAGGTTCACCACCCGCTCGGGAGCAGCGCTCCTTATCTCTTCGCAGAAAGTATCACTCGGCCCCGCCAGAATAATGAACTTATAATTGGGAAGCAGGGATATCAGTGCTTGCCAATGACCAACAGGCCAGCGCTTCATCTCCCAATTGGCAGACGGGACAAGCGTAACAGTATCTTTCGTCACAAAATCTTCGTACTTACTTATTATCTCGCTGGGGAATTGCCAATCGTTATAATCGTCCGGGAAACTGGTAATCCCCCACTTCTTCAGCGGTTTCCTGAAAGAAACAACACCCCTGAAAGGCTTATCAAAACGATTGATACCGAAATTGAAAAGTAGAAAACGCTTGCCTCTCTCCTTACTCCGCAGGGCAACATAAGGCTTCATAAAAGGCAAGGGCGACAATATCAGCTTTAAAATATTAGAGCGGATATTACTATGTGCATCATAAATATAATCGAAATGTTCTTTTCTCAAATCAGCCGCCATCTTCAACAATCCGGAAAGTCCGGCATTTTTATCAAAGGCCCAAATCTTGTCAATTCGGTTATCCATCGACAATGTCCCTACCATATCCTTGCGCGTAATCCAGTGAATTTCCACGTCCTTAAACCGTTCGCGTATTCCACCGACAATCCCCATACATTGGATAATATCCCCTATCGAACTGAAACGGATTATTAAGAATTTTGTCATAAAATCAGCTATTTATATTTCACAAAAGTAACCATTTAAAATGATTGTACAAAATGTATAACGCAAAATGCACAACTGCAATTCCATATGAACTAAAAGGAACTAGAAATCTAAAGCAGAATATTGTTTGCAAATGTCGATATTTTTTGCGAACATTGCATATAGAAAAAAATCGGCATATATAATAAATGAAAAATGCAAAGAAAATTATAATTACCGAATTCGGCAGTTGGCATGACGAATGTTTATACAGTCTATGTATGTTGTTGAAGCAAAACAGTTATTATATCATCCTGATAGCTAATGAATCATTGAGAAAGAAGAACGGACAGAACTTAGCCTCAGTAACAGACGAAATTATCTACTACCCTTTCGGCAGCACCCTGAAAGGCTTCATCGCACTATGGAAATTCTATCTATACCTACTCCGAAGCAACATAGTAAATCTACACATAAACACAGCACAAGGAAGTACAGCCTGGAAGTTTTTCATGCTCCCGCTACCCAAACGCATCATGATTAGCGGAACCTTACATTACGTAAAAAAACTGGAAACAAGCTTTGGACAACGATTCATTACGAATCGCATCAACTCTTATTTATTGCTTAGCGACTTATTACTTCCACATTACAAAAAGGCTAGTTTAAAACCTGCAATTGCTTTATACCCCATTTTTTATCCCGACCACCCCAAAACAGATTTACGAAAACCTGAAAATGAAATTTGGATTACAGTACCCGGAGCCATCTCCTATACAAGACGCGATTATGGCATACTGATTCCGCCTGCCGGACAGAAATATCCTAAACATATAAAGTTCATCCTTTTGGGCAATCTGCATAAAGGAGACGGCCCTGCCATATATCAAAATATAAAAAGCCACGGTCTCGAACAGAACTTTATATGCTTCGAACAGTTTATACCCGACAGTACATTCTATTCATACATCCGCCAAAGCGACTATATCCTGCCTTTAGTGCATCCGTCCTTACCCGCATACGAGAAATATGTAACCGATAAAATCTCGGGCAGCTATAACCTTGCCATAGCATTCAGACGTCCGATGCTCTGCCCGGCAGAGATGGCGAGATATGAAGACTTCAAAGACACTTCTTTCTTTTACTCTACAATGCATTTCTTTGAATTCATCTGTCAGATGTCCGGGCCACCTATGACTTCGGATTTATATAAATTATCCAAGTGGAAGATAGAAGAGCAAAAAAGACGCATTTCACAAATATATCATCCGTAAGTTAAATGCTTAAAAGAGAAAAGCATTATCTTTGCGCTTACTTAAGTAAAAATATGGAATCAATCAATTTCAGTGTAGGCATCATCATTTCGACATATAATAACCCTGCGTGGCTTGAAAAAGTGCTTTGGGGATACCTCTACCAAACACATCCGGCAGATGAAATAGTCATTGCAGATGATGGTTCCAAAGAAGATACCCGACTTTTAATTGAAAGTTTCAAAAGCAAATTGCCGATTAAGCATGTGTGGCACGAAGACAATGGTTTTCAGAAGTCACGTATACTCAACAGTGCGCTCATAGCTTCCCAGTCCGATTATCTCATCTTCACAGACCAGGATTGCATTCCACGGAAAGACTTCATAGCCACCCATTTGGAATATGCAGAAAAAGGCTATTTCCTTTCAGGAGGCTATTTCAAGCTGCCCATGAGCATCAGTCTGATGCTCAAGCCGGAAGATATAAAAAACGAAAACGCCTTCTCCATTTCATGGCTGAAGAAGCAACACATGAAGTATAACTTCAAATGCACCAAACTCATAAGAAACAAATTCTTCACTAACCTGATGAATGTCATTACTACCGCCAAAGCGACTTGGAACGGTTGTAATGCTTCCGGCTGGAGGAAAGACTTCTTTGCAGTAAACGGCTTCAATGAAGAAATGCAATATGGAGGGCAAGATAGAGAATTTGGCGAAAGATTATTTAATTTAGGTGTAAAATCAAAACAAATTCGCTATTCGGCCATTGTTATACATCTAGACCATAAGCGGCCGTATAAAACTAAAGAATCAATCAAAAAGAATATCAACATCAGGCGAAATACACGGAAGAGCCGTACAATAGAAACGCCTAATGGCATTAAGCAACTGCATTAAGTAATGAAAGTCATTGTTGACAACAAAATTCCCTTTATTCGCGAAGCCATCGAAAAGATAGCTGACGAAGTAATTTATGTCCCCGGCAAGGACTTTACCCCCGAGTTAGTGAAAGATGCGGATGCACTGATTGTCCGCACGCGTACCCGCTGCAACCGGGAGCTGCTGGAAGGCAGTAAAGTACGTTTCATCGCTACCGCCACCATTGGTTTCGACCACATCGATACGGAGTATTGCCGCGAGGCAGGCATCACCTGGGCCAATGCTCCGGGCTGTAACTCGGCTTCCGTAGCCCAATACCTACAATCATCTTTCCTGTTATTGCAGCAGATCAAGGGGATACAATTATCCGGCTTGACACTGGGGATTGTCGGCATAGGCAATGTAGGCAGTAAAATCGTAGAGGTGGCGCACGAATTAGGAATGCGCGTATTGCAGAACGACCTGCCCCGCGCAGACCGCGAAGGAGAAGCCGGCTTCTGTTCTTTGCAGACGCTGGCAGAAGAGTGCGACATCCTCACCTTCCACGTACCTTTATATAAGGAAGGGAAATACAAGACTTACCATCTGGCCGACGAAGCATTCTTCCGCTCCCTAAAGCGACGTCCGATTATCATCAATACTTCGCGCGGCGAGGTGATTGAAACCGAAGCCCTACTGGGCGCTTTGGAGAACGGACTCGTTTCCGATGCGATTATCGACGTTTGGGAACACGAACCGGAGATCAATCTTACCTTATTATATAAGGTGTTCCTCGGAACCCCCCACATTGCCGGCTACTCTGCCGACGGGAAAGCCAATGCCACGCGCATGTCGCTCGATGCACTCTGCCGCTTCTTCCATATAGAAGCAGACTACGACATCACCCCGCCTGCACCGGAGAATCCCGTCATCACTGCAAGCACACCGGCGGAAGCATACTTGCAGATGTACGACCCGCGCCGCGACAGCGAAGCGCTGAAGCAACATCCCGAACTCTTCGAGAAGCTGCGCGGCGACTACCCTATCCGTAGAGAAAAGACGTACTTCCTTCGTAGCAACTCCAATACAAGTCCAATGCAACTCCAATGCAAGTCCAATCCATAGCATTGGACTTGCATTGGAGTTGCTACGCTCCTGCTATGTTTTTCATCCGGCTGCGATAGGACCGGAACGGGCAAAAGAATAGGGGGAAAGATCGCAACGGTCTTTCCCCCTATTCCCGATAAACTTAAAGGATATCAAAGTGCCAGTACCAGGCGCTCTACCACCTTCGGGTAGTACTCATATTCCAAAGCATGGATGCGATGCGCCAACTCATCCGGAGTATCTCCGGGTAATACCGGACACTTCTCCTGGCAGATGATGGCTCCTTCGTCATAATGCTCGTTCGTATAGTGTATCGTGATACCGCTTTCTTTTTCTCCTGCTTCAATCACGGCTTCGTGTACGCGGTCTCCATACATTCCCTTCCCGCCAAACTTCGGCAAGAGCGAAGGATGTATATTTATCATTTTATTGGGATAAGCATGCAAAATGTTATCCGGCACACGTGCCAGGAATCCCGCCAACACCACGAAGTCAATGTGGTGCTCGCGAAGCACTGATAGAATGGCTTCCCCGCCCTCCCAATCGCTCTTGGCAAAGTAGGCACAAGGCACATCCAAACTGCGTGCACGCTCTAAAACGAACGCATTCTGACGGTTAGTCAAAACCAAACCGACACACGCCGACCCTTTTTCGCGGAAATAACGGATAATATTCTCGGCATTCGTACCGCTACCGGATGCCAAAATAGCTATGTTTTTACTCATAAACCCTCCAATCTCTGCACAAAACCGTGAAAAATGTGCAAAAAGTTGCATTTAATTCATCAAATATTTGCGAGGAACGATAAATATTTATTCCTTTGCACCGCAAATTTAAAGAAATAAAACTAATTATTAATTAAAAACTTAAAGTTATGTCTGAAATTGCATCAAGAGTGAAAGCTATTATCGTCGACAAATTGGGCGTTGAAGAATCAGAAGTAAAAACTGAAGCTAGCTTCACTAACGATCTGGGAGCAGATTCACTTGACACTGTAGAACTTATCATGGAATTCGAAAAAGAATTCGGCATTTCTATCCCTGATGACCAAGCTGAAAAGATTGCTACTGTAGGCGATGCCGTTACTTACATCGAAGAACACGCTAAGTAATTTATCCATCAGTTACAAAACATGGAATTAAAAAGAGTTGTAGTAACAGGTCTTGGCGCCATTACTCCCATTGGCAACAGTGTTCCCGAATTCTGGGAAAACCTTGTGAATGGGCTTAGTGGAGCTGGACCTATTACTCATTTCGATGCTTCCCTTTTCAAGACTCAATTTGCATGCGAAGTAAAAGGCTTCGATGCCACCAACTATATAGACCGCAAAGAAGCTCGCAAGATGGACTTGTACACGCAATATGCCATCGCCGTAGCCAAGGAAGCGGTAGGTGATTCTGGTCTTGACGTCGAAAATGAGGATTTAAACAGAATCGGTGTCATCTTTGGCGCCGGTATCGGTGGTATCCGTACGTTCGAGGAAGAGGCAGGAAACTATGCCTTGACCGGTAAGGAAAACGGTCCTAAGTTCAACCCGTTCTTCATCCCCAAGATGATTTCGGATATTGCTGCCGGACAGATTTCCATTATGTACGGTTTCCATGGTCCCAACTACGCAACTTGTTCTGCATGCGCTACTTCTACCAATGCTATTGCCGATGCATTCAACCTTATCCGTCTGGGCAAGGCCAATGTTATCGTAAGCGGAGGTTCGGAAGCTGCTATCGCCGCTTGCGGTGTAGGTGGTTTCAATGCCATGCATGCATTGTCAACCCGTAATGATTCTCCTGAAAACGCATCCCGCCCGTTCAGCGCAAGCCGCGACGGTTTTGTGATGGGTGAAGGTGGCGGTTGCCTCGTTCTCGAAGAACTGGAGCACGCCAAGGCACGCGGTGCCAAGATTTATGCGGAAGTTGCAGGCGTAGGAATGTCTGCCGACGCTTATCACTTGACAGCTTCTCATCCCGAAGGTTTGGGAGCCAAGTTAGTGATGAAGAATGCGTTGGAAGATGCAGAAATGAACCCCGAAGAAGTAGATTATATCAATGTACACGGTACATCTACTCCGGTAGGTGATATCTCGGAAGCTA
>JAUUPT010000104.1 GCA_030843315.1 Bacteroidaceae bacterium
TAACAGGCCAGAAGGTATTGGGCATAGGCGATGCATCGGGCATGATTCCTATCGACCCGGACACGAAGGACTATTCTGCCGAAATGGTAGCCAAGTTCGACCAATTGGTTGCCCCCAAGGGATATGACTGGAAGCTGCTGGACATTCTGCCGAAGGTATTACCGGCAGGCACAAATGCCGGATTCCTCACACCGGAAGGTGCCGGAAAGCTCGATGTATCGGGCCACTTGAAAGCAGGCATACCCGTATGCCCGCCGGAAGGAGATGCCGGAACAGGTATGGTTGCCACCAACGCCGTGAAGCAGCGCACCGGAAATGTATCGGCAGGCACTTCCTCATTCTCCATGATTGTATTGGAGAAAGATTTGTCTAAACCCTACGAAATGATTGATATGGTGACCACCCCGGACGGAAGCCTCGTAGCCATGGTGCACTGCAACAATTGCACTTCCGACCTCAACGCATGGGTCAACCTCTTCAAAGAATACCAGGAACTGATGGGCATCCCCGTAGATATGGACGAAATATACGGAAAGCTCTACAACCATGCCCTCACAGGCCAGGCGGATTGCGGAGGACTTATCTCGTACAACTACATCTCCGGCGAACCGGTGACCGGACTTGCCGACGGCAGACCGCTGTTCGTGCGCTCGTCAGGCGACAAGTTCAACCTCGCCAACTTCATGCGGACGCACCTCTATGCTTCAGTCGGAGTACTCAAGATTGGTAACGACATCCTTTTCAATGAAGAGAAAATCAAGGTCGATAGAATCACAGGCCACGGAGGATTGTTCAAGACCCGGGGCGTAGGACAACGGGTACTTGCAGCAGCCATCAACTCGCCTATCTCCGTCATGGAGACGGCAGGCGAAGGCGGCGCATGGGGCATTGCCCTGCTGGGTTCCTACCTTGTGAACAATGAGAAGCATCAATCTCTCGCCGACTTCCTGGAAGAGCGCGTGTTTATAGGTGATGCCGGTGTCGAAGTAGTGCCTACTGCCGAAGAAGTGGCAGGTTTCAATGCCTATATCGAAAGCTACAAGGCGGGACTGCCCATCGAGGAAGCAGCCGTGAAGCACAAACGATAAGCGGGAAAGAGAGCGGCATCCGTTGTGCTGCGCACACGCATTTGTCCGCTTGAGCACAGTGATTTCTGTCGTCAGACTCATTGGTTTGTCAGAAGTTCACATTAGTGAGCCGATTTGTTTACGGTAATGAACTGATTTGTCTACTACCGTAAACCGAGAGGCTCACAACAGTGAACCTTCGTTGCACCTCAGGCTTTTTCAGAACAAACATCTGAGGTGAACACTTCAGACATACGCAGTTTGCACGTCACACACGCTTGCTTTTCCCCCACAACCCTTTTAGTATTCATTCTTTAAATTCATCCAACATGAAAAACAAACTTATCATCAGTACCGTCTTCCTGGCAGCCACGCTTTCAGCACCGGCACAGAAGAGTGCAACGATTACCCTGCACGCCGACCAAGGCAAGCAGATTATCCCGAAAGAAATCTACGGGCAGTTTGCCGAGCATTTGGGCACTTGCATCTACGGTGGCCTTTGGGTAGGCGAAAAGTCCGATATTCCCAATATAAACGGTTATCGCACCGATGTATTCAATGCACTGAAGGAACTGAAAGTTCCCGTTCTTCGCTGGCCCGGCGGCTGCTTTGCCGACGAGTATCACTGGACGGACGGCATCGGTCCGAAAGAAAACCGCCCCAAGATGGTGAACAACAACTGGGGTGGCACCATCGAAGACAACAGCTTCGGTACGCACGAGTTCCTCAACCTCTGCGAAATGCTGGGTTGCGAACCTTATATCAGCGGTAACGTGGGTAGCGGCACCGTCGAAGAACTTGCCAAATGGGTGGAATACATGACTTCCGAAGGCGACTCCCCCATGGCACGCCTCCGCCGCCAGAACGGCCGCGACCATGCCTGGAAAGTGAAATATCTCGGCGTGGGCAATGAAAGTTGGGGGTGTGGCGGTTCCATGCGTCCCGAATACTATGCCGACCTCTATCGCCGCTACTCCACTTATTGCCGCAACTACGACGGTAACCACCTCTTCAAGATAGCCAGTGGTGCCAGCGACTACGACTATGACTGGACCCGCACATTGATGGACCGCGTGGGCGGCCGCATGAACGGTCTTTCCCTTCACTACTACACCGTCAGCGGTTGGAATGGCAGCAAAGGCGCCGCCACCAAGTTCGACAAAGACGACTACTACTGGACGCTGGGCAAATGCCGCGAAATAGAAGACGTCATCAAGAAGCATTGCGCCATCATGGACGAGTTCAACCCGCAGAAAAACGTAGCTCTGATGCTTGATGAATGGGGTACCTGGTGGGACGAAGAACCCGGCACCACGCCCGGACATCTGTACCAACAGAACACCCTGCGCGATGCATTCGTAGCCTCTTTAAGCCTCGACATCTTCCATAAATATACCGACCGGTTGAAGATGGCGAACATCGCCCAAATTGTCAACGTGCTGCAATCCATGATTCTGACCAGCGGCAAGGACATGGTGCTGACGCCTACTTACTACGTATTCAAGATGTACAATGTGCACCAGGATGCAACTTTTATCCCTATTGACGTGAACTGTGACATCGTAGACGTACGCGACAACCGCCGCGTGCCCCTCATCAGTGCCACTGCCTCTAAGGACAAAAACGGAAAAATCCACGTATCCCTGTCGAACATCGACGCTGACAATGCACAGGAAGTAACCATCAACCTGCCTGATGTAGCGGCTAAGAAGGCGGTAGGCGAGATTCTGACTTCGGCAAATCTGACGGATTACAATTCTTTCAAGAATCCGGATACTGTAAAACCGGCAACGTTCAAAGAGGTAAAAATCAATAAAGGTGTACTGAAGGTTAAACTACCTGCCAAATCAATTGTTACTATTGAGTTACAGTAATTCAGCTAAAAACACTTCTTGTATTTTTGGCTGTCGGCGGGCGCTGGCACTGATAAAAAAGACACTCTTCCATTGTTGCGGATTACGCATAAAGAGTTATCTTTGTCCCTGTTAAAACAAACCGCTAATAATAATTAAAAACCAATTATAAACAATATGAACGACAACAAACTTATGACCCGCGCAGCGGATAACATTCGTATCCTTGCTGCCTCTATGGTCGAGAAAGCCAATTCCGGACACCCCGGTGGCGCTATGGGTGGTGCTGATTTCGTAAACGTACTCTTCTCCGAGTTCCTTGTATACGATCCCGAAAACCCTGCATGGGAAGGTCGTGACCGCTTTTTCTTAGACCCGGGACACATGTCCCCGATGCTCTACTCACAACTCGCCCTTACCGGCAAGTTTACGCTGGACGAACTGAAGCAGTTCCGCCAATGGGAAAGCCCCACTCCGGGACATCCCGAACGCGACATCATGCGTGGCATCGAAAACACATCCGGCCCTCTTGGCCAGGGACACACCTTTGCCGTAGGTGCTGCCATCGCAGCCAAGTTTATGAAAGCCCGTTTTGAAGAAGTAATGCCACAGACGATTTACGCTTACATCTCCGACGGTGGTGTACAGGAAGAAATCTCCCAGGGTGCAGGCCGCATTGCCGGTGCTCTCGGTCTGGACAACCTCATCATGTTCTATGATGCCAACGACATCCAGCTTTCTACCGAAACTAAAGATGTAACCATCGAAGATACTGCCAAGAAATACGAAGCCTGGGGCTGGAAAGTTATCAAGATTAACGGTAACGACCCCGATGCCATCCGTGGCGCACTGAACGAAGCAAAGGCTGAAGCAGAACGTCCGACGCTGATTATCGGTCATACCGTGATGGGTAAAGGCGCCCGCAAGGCAGACGGAAGCAGCTACGAGGCCAACTGTGCCACTCACGGCGCTCCCCTCGGCGGCGACGCTTACGTCAACACCATCAAGAACCTCGGCGGTGACCCAACAAATCCGTTCGTTATCTTCCCCGAAGTGGCCGAACTGTACGCCAAGCGTGCTGCCGAACTGAAGAAGATTATGGCAGAGAAGTATGCCGTCAAAGCTGCCTGGGCAAAAGCTAACCCCGAAAAGGCTGCCAAACTGGAACTCTTCTTCTCCGGCAAAGCTCCCGAAGTGAACTGGGCTGCCATCGAACAGAAAGCAAACTCTGCTACCCGTGCCGCATCGGCTACCGTACTCGGTGCCCTCGCCACTCAGGTAGAGAACATGATCGTTGCTTCTGCCGACCTCTCCAACTCCGACAAGACAGACGGCTTCCTGAAGAAAACGCATGCCTTCAAGAAGGGTGACTTCAGCGGTGCCTTCTTCCAAGCCGGCGTTGCCGAACTGACGATGGCTTGCTGCTGCATCGGTATGGCATTGCACGGTGGTGTGATCCCCGCTTGCGGAACGTTCTTCGTATTCTCCGACTATATGAAACCCGCCGTACGTATGGCTGCGCTGATGGAAGTACCTGTGAAGTTCATCTGGACACACGACGCTTTCCGCGTAGGCGAAGACGGCCCTACTCACGAGCCCGTAGAACAGGAAGCTCAAATCCGCCTGATGGAGAAATTACAGAACCACAAGGGACACAATTCCATGCTCGTACTCCGTCCGGCAGATGCCGAAGAGACGACTATCGCCTGGAAACTTGCGATGGAAAATACATGCACCCCGACAGGTTTGATTTTCTCCCGTCAGAACATCACCAACCTGCCCGCAGGAAACGACTACTCACAAGCTGCCAAGGGCGCTTATATCGTAGCCGGTTCCGACGAAGCCCCGGATGTAATCCTCGTAGCTTCCGGTTCTGAAGTAGCTACATTGGTAGCCGGAACTGAGTTGCTGCGCAAAGACGGCGTGAAAGTACGCATCGTTTCTGCTCCGTCCGAAGGTTTGTTCCGCAGCCAGGCTCCGGGATATCAGGAAGGCATCATCCCATGCGGTGCAAAGGTATTCGGACTGACAGCAGGTCTGCCCGTCACCTTGCAAGGACTTGTAGGTCCTCGCGGCAAGGTATGGGGTCTGGAGTCTTTCGGCTTCTCTGCTCCTTACACTGTATTGGACGAGAAACTGGGCTTCACGGCTGAGAATGTTTATAAGCAAGTAAAATCAATGCTATAAATAAGAATAGAGCGATAAGGTGATAGAGTGATAGGGTGGTAAAAATGATATTACCGCTTTAATGCTCTATCACTTTATTACTTTAATCACTTTAATACTTTATCACTTTAATAGATTTGATAGAATGAAAACAATAGGAATCTGTTGCGACCACGCCGGATTTGAACTGAAGGAATACGTCCGCGGTTGGTTGGAAGTCAAAGGTTGGCCCTACAAGGACTTCGGCACTTATTCTGCCGAAAGTTGCGACTATCCTGACTTTGCCCATCCGCTGGCACTTGCCGTCGAAGCCGGTGAATGCTATCCGGGCATCTCCGTCTGTGGTAGTGGCAACGGTATCAGCATGACACTGAATAAACATCAAGGCATCCGCGCCGCCCTTTGCTGGACGGCAGAAATTGCCCACCTGGCACGTCAGCACAACGATGCTAACATACTTGTAATGCCGGGACGCTTCATCGGCACCGAAGAAGCGGACATGATTATGAAGGAATTCTTCAATACCCGGTTTGAAGGCGGACGCCATCAACGTCGGATTGACAAGATGCCCGTAAGCCAACAAAAGTAGATTCAAGACAATTATTCCGATAAGGAAATAAATGGTAACGGCAGGCCTTCAGCAAGAAAGTCTGCCGTTTTTCATTAATACTGCCATTCCCCGCATTAACAGGGGATTTGTAAAGACCGCCCGTCGGATTATCCTCTAACGGGACTCATTTCTCTGACATTCTGATAGTATCAAAGAGAAAAATAACCTTCTTTCTTGCCCCTTTTTTCTTATTTTTCACTATGAAGATGCTTATTGTCTTCAAATAAAAACTATCTTTGTAGGTCAGTAATTCGGAACTCAGAATGATATGGAACAATTAACGACCATAAAAGAGCTTATCAATCAAGGAAATATAGAGCAGGCTATCCGGCTGCTCGACGAGATACTGCAAACAGCCGACTTCCCCGGTAAAGATGAAGCCTACTACCTTCGGGGGAACGCCTACCGGAAACAAGGCGACTGGCAACAAGCGTTGAACAATTACCAGTACGCCATCGACCTCAACCCGGAAAGTCCCGCCCTGCATGCCCAACGAATGGCAATGGATATCTTGAACTTCTACAATAAGGATATGTACAATCAATAAAATAAAAGAACGTAAATTATGGCAAAAATCAAAGGAGCAATCGTAGTGGACACCGAGCGTTGCAAAGGCTGCAACCTGTGTGTGGTAGCTTGTCCGCTCAATGTAATAGCCCTCACCAAAGAGGTGAACGTGAAAGGGTATAACTATGCCCACCAAATATTAGAAGATACCTGCAACGGATGTAGCTCCTGTGCTACTGTGTGTCCGGACGGATGTATCTCGGTTTATAAAGTAAAAGTAGAATAAATTAGGAAGAATATGGCAGAAGAAGTTGTATTAATGAAAGGAAACGAAGCCATCGCCCACGCAGCCATTCGCTGCGGTGCCGACGGATACTTCGGATATCCTATTACTCCGCAATCGGAGGTATTGGAAACTCTTGCCGAACTGAAACCGTGGGAAACTACCGGTATGGTAGTGCTCCAGGCAGAAAGTGAAGTGGCAGCTATTAATATGGTATACGGCGGTGCCGGAAGTGGAAAGATGGTATTGACCTCATCATCCAGCCCCGGTGTCAGCCTGAAACAGGAAGGTATCTCCTACCTGGCAGGCGCCGAATTGCCTTGCTTGATTGTAAACGTAATGCGTGGCGGTCCCGGACTGGGAACTATCCAGCCGAGCCAGGCCGACTACTTCCAGACAGTGAAAGGCGGCGGACACGGTGACTACCGCTTAATAGCCCTTGCTCCGGCTTCGGTACAAGAAATGGCGGACTTCGTAGGACTCGGTTTCGAGCTTGCCTTCAAGTATCGCAACCCGGCTATTATCCTTGCCGACGGTGTTATCGGCCAGATGATGGAAAAAGTAGTGTTGCCCGCACAGAAGCCGCGCCGCACGGACGAAGAAGTCATTGCACAATGCCCCTGGGCCACTACCGGCAGAACGAAAGGCCGCAAGCCCAACATCATTACTTCTCTTGAGTTGAAACCGGAAGAAATGGAAAAGAACAACATCCGTTTCCAGGCCAAGTACAAAGAGATTGAAGCAAACGAAGTACGCTTTGAAGAAATCCACTGCGACGATGCCGAATACCTGATCGTAGCCTTCGGGTCTATGGCGCGTATCGGACAGAAAGCAATGGAGCTGGCACGCGAAGAAGGTATCAAGGTAGGTATGCTTCGCCCCATCACTCTGTGGCCGTTCCCCACCCAAGCCATTGCCGCCTATGCCGGTAAGGTAAAAGGTATGCTCGTTACCGAACTGAATGCCGGACAGATGGTTGAAGACGTTCGTCTCGCCGTGAACGGTAAAGTGAAGGTGGAACATTTCGGACGTCTCGGCGGTATTGTCCCCGATCCCGACGAGATTGTTACAGCATTGAAGAGTGCTCTAATGTGATTAATAAATTGATTTATTATGAATCCTGATAAAATAAGAAACGTACTGAACATTCTGTTCTTGATACTTGCCCTGGCAGCTATCATCGTATATTTCGCAGCAAAAGATGACTTCAAGCTGTTCATCTACGTATGCGGTGCGGCGATATTCGTCAAGCTGATGGAATTCTTCATACGGTTCACCAACAGATAAGGAGAAGTGATTATGACAAAAGAAGATATTATTAAACCCGAGAACCTGGTTGCAAAGAAACCGACTCTGATGAACGATAATCCCATGCACTACTGCCCGGGATGTAGCCACGGCGTGGTTCATAAGCTGATAGCCGAGGTTATCGAAGAAATGGGAATGGAAGATAAGGCGGTAGGTATCTCCCCCGTGGGATGCGCCGTATTTATCTACAACTATATAGACATTGACTGGCAGGAAGCCGCACACGGACGTGCGCCCGCCCTTGCCACAGCCATCAAGCGCCTTTGGCCGGACCGCCTGGTATTTACCTATCAGGGCGACGGCGACTTGGCTTGTATCGGTACTGCCGAAACCATCCACGCGCTGAACCGCGGTGAGAACATCACCATCATCTTCATCAACAACGCCATCTACGGTATGACCGGCGGACAGATGGCTCCTACTACCCTTGTAGGCATGAAGACCTCTACCAGCCCCTACGGCCGCGATGTGCATCTGCACGGCTATCCATTGAAGATAACCGAAATCGCTGCCCAACTGGAAGGTACGGCATACGTCACCCGCCAGAGCGTGCAGACGGTTCCCGCCATCCGCAAGGCAAAGAAAGCCATCCGCAAGGCATTCGAGAACTCAATGGCAGGCAAAGGCTCCAACCTCGTAGAAATCGTTTCTACCTGTAATTCCGGCTGGAAGATGTCTCCCGAGAAATCGAACACCTGGATGGAAGAGAATATGTTCCCCTTCTACCCCCTGGGTGACTTGAAGGATAAATAATGATGCTAAAAACAGAAGAACAATGAAAGAAGAAATCATTATAGCAGGCTTCGGTGGACAAGGTGTATTGTCCATGGGAAAGATTTTGGCATACTCCGGACTGATGGAAGGCAAGGAAGTAACCTGGATGCCCGCCTACGGACCGGAACAGCGCGGCGGTACGGCAAACGTGACCGTTATTGTGAGCGACGAGAAGATATCTTCGCCCATCCTCAGCCAGTACGATGCAGCCATCATACTGAACCAACCGTCGTTGGAGAAGTTCGAAAGCAAAGTGAAACCGGGCGGCGTACTGATCTACGACGGCTACGGCATCATCCATCCGCCTACGCGCAAAGACATCAAGGTTTACCGCATTGATGCCATGGACGCTGCCAACGAAATGAACAACGCCAAAGCATTCAACATGATTGTACTGGGCGGACTGCTGAAGATAGCGCCGATAGTAACATTGGATAATGTAATCAAAGGATTAAAAAAGACGCTTCCCGAACGCCACCACCACTTGATACCGATGAACGAAGAGGCCATCAAGCGCGGTATGGAGCTGATTAAAGAGGTATAAAAAAACAGATGGTCTGTTTGGTGTAAACGCATGATGCGTTTGCCCTCAACAGATGATGCGTTTACTATAAACGGATGATGTATTTCGAGCGAATACATCATCCGTTTTTTTAGGGCCTTTTATCCCCGGCAAAAGGGGGGATTGTACGGCAGAGACAAGAGGAGATTATTAGTCTGCACCTGAATAGGCTGTTCCGTTTAGTGTAACCTTTCCGTCTGTATTGCGGATGTCAAGCACTCCCTTAGCTTCAATGGTAGTTTTGCAATCACCATCATAAGTGATTATGACACCTTGGTTCGGTTTCCCCGTATCCGCATCAATGTAAATAGTGGGATAGGAATTAGAGTCATCCGTAGTAACGCTAAAACTGCAACTTGTCTTAAAGTTGACAGTTGTTGTACGGTCATAAGCATCGCTACCTTTGTTACCTGCGGTAAGTGCAGCCGAAGGAGCTTTGTTTCCGTTGCTCCAAGAAGTTGCGCCTGCAGCTATAGGACATGCTTCATAGTCTTTCTTCACATTCAGATTAATGCTGCAAGCATCAAACGTCGTTTCGCCGCTACGCAGGAAAGCACCTTGCCAGCCGCCTGTGAAGGTACAGCCCGTAGCCGTTACCTTAGTAGGAGTATTTACCAAAAGAGCGGTTTCGTTGGCAGTGAAGGTAGAACTCTCCAGTGAAATCGTATTATCGGAACCAACAGGTGTCGCAGCATTTGTACCTACACAGTAGTATTTACCTGTCATGGTAGAGTTTTTGATATTGATAGTCCCCCTGCTGACATAATCTTGCAGGAATATGCCGTATCCATTTGTATTGGTAGCTATGTATTTTACATTCTCCATTTTAAATGTAGCACCATCATTATCCACAGATATTCCTTTGGTACCATCATTCACCGTTCCTTTTTCAGTTGCATCGCCGGTTATCGTGAGACTGGCGTTCTTAAAAATGCGAACATTATTCTTCATGCCCTGCGGTCTACTCGGCAACGTCAGTGTATATGTACCCAAGTCTATCTCCATTGATTTCCCTTCCAATATATCCAATGACTTGTTGATAGTCACATCATTCTTCAACGTAAGTTTCTGAACCTCGGCTGTTGGGTCTATTTCGATGTTACCTTTCTCTACGGTCAAATCTTCTATCACCGCATTGGCTTTCACTACAAAGGTATTATCGCCTGTGCTGGCAGTTGCCTTCTTCCAGGTGCCGCTAACTTCTACATGTTCAATATCCTTCACGGTCAACTCCTCTACTCCGGTACCGGCTGCTATCACCAAGGGATCGCTATCCGTTCCGGGAGTTGTTTGATTCCCGCCACCGGTAATCTCCACACTTTTTATGTTCTCAACGGTCACTGTTCCCTTGGAACCTGTCGGCAGATTAATCTTTATTGCCTCTGTAGTACCACCCTGGGCTCCCTTTACGGTGAAGTTGTCGGTAGTTGCTGTGCTGACATTGATTGTAACAGGGTCGTCTGCTG
>JAUUPT010000009.1 GCA_030843315.1 Bacteroidaceae bacterium
TCAGTTGTTCGCCGATATGGTTCAGGCTTGCATTATCAGCGTCCATGCAAGCCTCTTTGATGGGTGCTATGGCTTGCAGGGCAACCTTCAATGCCACCACTTCACGGGGAGAGACACGGCCTACGGCAACCTTGGAGATAATACGTTCCAAGTCGCCTATCAGGTGTAGCTGTTCTTCTATCAGTTCTTTAAAGTCCGGTTGGCGGAAGAAATACTCCACTACATTCAGCCGATCGTTGATGGGTTGCACATCCTTCAACGGGAATACCAGCCAGCGCTTCAGCAGACGGGCACCCATCGGGCTGATGGTCTTGTCTATCACATTCAGCAGACTGCTGCCACCGTCGTTCATGCTGCCCATCAGCTCCAGGCTGCGCACCGTGAACTTATCCAGACGAACGTATTTATCCTCTTCGATACGAGCCAGCGAGGTGATATGCCCTATCTGCGTGTGCTGCGTCATGATGAGATATTGCAGGATGGCGCCCGATGCAATGATACCGCTCTTAAGGTGCTCCACACCAAAACCTTTCAGATTCTTTACTTCAAAGTGCTTCAGTAACTTCTCGCGGGCGGTAGTCTCGGTAAATACCCAGTCGTCCAGTTCAAAGGTAAAGAACTTACTTCCGAAATTCCCCTCGAACATACCGCGTCTGCCACGCTCGAAAAGTACCTCCTTCGGGGCGAAGTTGTTCAACAACTTGTCTACATAATCAAAGGGTCCTTCGGCGGTAAGGAACTCTCCCGTAGATATATCCAGGAAAGCCACGCCACAAGCCCCTTTGCCGAAGTGAACGGCAGCCAGGAAGTTGTTCTCCCGATAGTTCAGTATATTGTCATTGATAGATACACCCGGCGTTACCAACTCTGTGATGCCCCGCTTCACCAACTTTTTAGTCAGCTTCGGGTCTTCCAACTGGTCGCAGATAGCCACACGCTTGCCGGCACGTACCAATTTGGGCAGATAAGTATCGAGTGCATGGTGTGGGAAACCCGCCATCTCGACAGTTTTTCCCTTTCCGTTGGCACGCTTGGTCAGAGTGATTCCCAGGATTTCTGCTGCAACCACAGCATCGGTAGAATAAGTTTCGTAGAAGTCGCCGCAACGAAACAGCATGACAGCGTCCGGATGCTTTGCCTTCAAGTCAAGGAACTGCTTCATCATCGGGGTGAGGACAATATCTTCGTTCACAGTGGTATCTCTTTTAGAGTTAGTATATTAATTCATTAGTATGCAAAGATAAGCCTTTTTTAGAAAACAGACGCGGAGAGGCTCCAAATACTTAGTAAGCCTTAACAAAGCCAGTACTTTTACTAAAACATGTTATTAAACACGCTTTTTTATTTGCTTTATTTGGAGATTTCCCGAAAGTCCGTACCTTTGCACTGTGTTTTTCATAGTATTAGATTTAAGGTTAACAAAGGTTGGAGTACAGCGGTACTCCTTTTTTTATGTCTATACCCTACCTTCCGCCTCGGCAATAGCCTTCTTCAGCAAGCGGATGTTCTTCTTCGTCCTCCCGAAAGAGGTTATGGAAGCCCGTTGGTTGAGATCGCAAATACTATTAATCCAAACCTGCCCTTTATCGAATACAACAAATATCTGCTCGCCCCAGCTACCACTGAAGAAGCCGGGAGAGGTATGCCCTACAAAGCAATCGTCTCCGGCATATTCACAGCTCCATTCATGCTGTGCACCCACCTTCTGTATCACCTCATAAAGTTCATCGATAGAAAGTTTCGTTTCTACTTTTTCAAAAAACAGTTTCCGGTATTGCATACAGGCAAAAAGAATACACAATAACACGGGAATACCAATCATTCCGACAACAAAGGAAAAGGTATAAAAAGGCGGCGTACGCAGAAAGTAGTCGTATATCGTACAGCAAACAAAAGTGAAAGGGAGGATAAACGCAAAGACAGACAATCCATAATGCGTCAGCGCGTTGCCAACGGACAAATTCAGCCTTCCGGTAGTCATCACAAACTCGGCTAACCCATACTTGCCTTCTCTATGGAAAAACAGCCAAAAACGGATAATTGCCCCTATGCCCAGGAAAAAGAAAACAAACCCCCAAAGGTAATCTACTCTTTCCACATCAAACTGATAAGTCTTTAGGGGGTATTCCGTTCCGCCGAAAGTCAAGTCCAGCGGTACAAGGATATAATTCCCCGGACGCGCCGCTTTCATCTTGTAGACATAACGATATTCCCCCACCCCATTACGGGAAGTAGAGTTACCCGAAAAAGATACCTGTTCGATATCCGGATGATGGAACGTAGGCACGCTTGCATCGGGTTTACGGTTACAAGTCAGAATTACTTCAAACTCTTGTCCCACTTTAGGAGTCTCAGGCTTCACAGCCAGCGTACAGACTACACCTTCCGATGACTCGGCAGGAAGTACACGGACTACCGCAGGGTCACACGTATAAGTATTCCCCTCGATTACGGCCGTAATAGCCGGCAGAGTGAAAGTTCCCGACTTTAAAAAGCGTATAGCATAATAAACGCCCTGCAATGATACAACTTCCGACACCCCGTTTATTGTCTCAACTCTTGAAGAAGTCGTCGGGTGAGGTCCTGATATTCTTTCTACCTCCTCCGTATTCCATACAGGCAAGGTATGTTTTTCTATCTTCCGGTTGCTCAGATAGCATAGTTGCACCTCTCTACCGACGTGTATCTGCTGAAAAACGGTATCCATTTCACTAAAGAAGGAAACCTTATCCTGCGCAGCCCCCTCCACTATGCATAAAAAGCAGAGAAGCAATAAACAGAAAGTCTTATTCATTACAAGCTGTCTTTAGTCTGCACACACGTTCTTACGGTTGATATCCAACACTGCACTCACTTCATCCATTCTGTCCAGCAAGGCTTCCGCGCCATGTTCAAGTTTGAAGTTCATCTCCTCCTCATACAACGGAATCATCTGATAGAAATTGACTTCCTCCCCATTGGGCAACTGGCATACAGCAGCACCTTCCTCCACATCTTCCGGATTAATCAGCAACATACACGAGAACTCTGTATTATCGGCAAACGGACCGCCATTGGGCACTGTATGTCCCCACCCCAGCCACGTGTCTTGTTCTATCGGTAAGCGGGCAAGTACCTTCAACCAACGTAGCGGCCAGTAATTCTCTTCACCCTGTCCATGTATATCCCAGTCGGCAGGCAGATAAACCACAATTTCCGCCCGTTCCAGCTTATATTCACTCAGTTCTTCGGGTACACTCATGCGATGGGCACCCATCCCCATGGTGATCAATGTATAGTAATTCTTTTCCGGTGTCGGCTCAATGATATAGATGTCCACATGGATGTCCGGCGACGCTATTTCATGGAAAACATTATCCGAATGCCCGAAGAACTTCTCAACGTGAGCTTCCAAGGCATTCAACTCTTCCTCCTCATACATTTCCGGGTTATATTCTTCGGAATCTTCCGGATCCACATCTGCTACTATCTGTTCTTCACCGTCAGCACTTTTATCCTCTTTCGAAGCAGTCAGATGGTTGATAAAGTCTGTGGAGAAACTCGTAGTCTCTTTCTCTCCCCCACACGAAATGGTGAAGAGTGAAAACTGGCGTTCTGTGATGACCTGGCATTGGTATACGTATTCATCACCTCCTTCTTCGTCGCCACCTAAATCGTAAAGCCGGCACCTGCCGTTCATAAAGGAAACTTCTTTGACCAATGTGCTCTCGTCATCTTCCAGATAATCCACTTCATCATCGGGGACAGAAAAAGCCGAGATACGCACTACGTGCCAAGCCTCTTCCGCATCATCATAGTAGCCGCGGGAATCTTCTTCTTCGAAATAAAGGAAGCTACCGGGAAGTTCAAAACTCAGATTTCCCAAACGATAAGTCACTTTATCTTTACGATATCCGATAGGATAATCGCACACAAGGTCGGGAAGCGCAGAGATATCCATCGGCGTTTTATCCGCCAGGCGACAAAGCAATAAATAATCTTCCTTCGGGAAAGGAAGGGAAGCATCCATACCCGCTGCTTTCTCCAGATTCTCAATAATGAAATCGTTGGTTTCTGCCTCGTCCTCACTACGCGAAGAAGGCATAAAGTAACAATCTTCCCACAAAGCACCCAGCGCCGAATTGCGATAGAACAGTGCATCACGCTCCTCGTCGTTCCACATGAAGAACTCTTTTGCCAATGGCTCGATGCCTTCTTTGCTTGCCCGTTCCAGGAAACGTTTCAGGTTAATGCGCCCGAAAGGAGAAACAACAGTTCCTTCTATTTCCCGCGGCATATATTTATCATAATCCCAACAAATGGCAAGCATCTTGTACTCGCTTCCCATCCGCTCCTGGCAGAGTTCCATAACCTTAAGCAACCAATTATAGAAATGCTCGGAACGCATCCGTTCGAAATCTCTGTGTTCGTAATATTCCGTATCGTCGTCTACTTCAAAAGGAAAACCATTCAGGTCCACCAGTTCATCGATTATCTCTATGGCAGCTTTGTGGAAGCCTGCCCCCAGCAGATTGGTCTGGCATTCGCACGATACGGATATTTCATCCTCCGCTGTTTCGTAATTGAAGAACATAGTACCTAAACGGCAGATAGTCAATTCCGAACTCTCTTCCTCATGGCTGATAGCCGCACAATTCCTACCGGCAATAACATTCAATAGTTTCTGGAAAGTGGAAATGCTTCTGCACTTCGTGGTTAATCTGAACCCTATACTCATAGTGGGATATATTTATGTGATTAATAGTTTTTTCCTCTTAGTTCTCTTGATTATCGTCCGCACTACGGAACAGTCTGCACAAACTGCAATGCTGACGGAAGTCGGAGAGATAGAAACGATACTGGGGATAGTCCTTCAAGATAGAAATAATCTTTTCTATAAATGCCGGTTCGTCAAATAGCAAAAGGTCTATGTAGCAGGTTCCTTGCCCGATAGCACCTCCCAATAAAAGGCCCAGTCCTTCCGGTTTAAGCAACTCCACTTCCAAACGGTCTTCCAATGCGTAACGGAAATCCAGTACCTTCTTGCTGTCCCCTTCTTGTTCATTCTCAAACGGGAAAGCAATGAAGGCAGCTTGTGCACCGAACAGGTTCAAATGGTCGAACAGCTTCGTAGAGTTTTGATAATACTGGGCTACCAAAGGCTCAAAACAAGTGCTCCCCGCCACGACATCATAGCGCAATTCTTCGTTTTCCTGCGGCTCAAAACGATATCCGCTGTATACTTGTTGCGGATTGTCGAATACCTTCTTGTCATGGGCTTTCAAGGTATCCGTTATATATCCCCGAAGTTCGGGAAGGGTTATCATGCCATCGAGAGGGGCATCGGCACGGTTCACATCGCCGACATATTGATATGAAAGTCCTTCGCCCAGCATGATTTCCATCATGATATAATAAGCATTATAGCTCTGGGCTTCGGACAAGGAAGACAGTTGTTCTTCATAGAAAGAGATATCGAAACTGTTGCTCTCTTCCTGATAGGTAACGGCAATACGCACTTTGTCCATATCGACACGCACGCCGTACATGCCGAACGAGAAACTTGCATCTGTTCCCTGGTTGAAAGGGAAGAAATGCCATTTATCCTTAAACTGTTCGGGGATACGGGACACAAGATAGGGATACAGGTAGAACAAATCCGTATTACCCTCTACGGAGAAGGTAAATTCATAATCTCCTCCCAGATTGAAATGTACTTCCTCGGACAAGAGGTTGGTACCTTCTGAAACAAACTCGACAATGTGGTTGCTGTCACATTCACTGCGGTCTTCGACCATGCGCGAGAGCTCCGGCTCATTGGCAGTAAACCATCGCCAGAAGTCTTCCACACGCTTTCTGAACGGTAATCTGGCATTACAATACCGGATAAATTCAAGCGTGTCTTCATCTTCAGGAGTCAATTCGTCCGCTTTCCTGAAGCAGTTCAATGATTCCCTGTATCTGCCCAGGAAATAGAGTGAATACCCCTTCCGAAAGTTCCAGTTGGTATCTTCCGCCCCTTCCTCCCGGGTGTTATCGAGCAGTTCCAAAGCTTTTTCATATTCGCCAATATTATTGTAGGCACGTGCCAGCAAACCTATACTATCAAAATCTCTGTCCTTAGAAGGAAGTTTAGTCAGTACTTCAATTATTTTGTCATGTTCATCGGCTTCCGTCCAAATGTCAATCTGTTCTTTTAATGTTTTGTCCATAATTCTATAATTATATGATGGTGTATATAGGTAGTTCAACCCTCCAAATGTAAGGTTTTTCTATTTAACGACGTAGTTTAAGGGGGATCATTTGGTTTCTTCCCACTCTTTTTCCAGTTTGCCGTCTATGTCATACTGCTTCCAGCGACCAATGCGCCTTCCGTTGCGGTACTCCCCGACTTCACGCACACGGTCGTTTTTCACATAACGGGATTCGAACGGCCCGTTCTTGCGTCCGTTTACATAGGTAGATACTTCCCAGAAATCGTAACGGTTGCTGACAATCAAACGGCGCTCTTTTCCATGAAGGCGATCATATTGATAGGTTGCTTCATAAACCACTTCACCATTCTCCGGGTTGTATTCACGATAGAGCCCGTCCTTACGGTCGGCTTTCATATAGAATTCCTTTTCGCGGGCACCCGAATTGCGACCGAAAAACACATACAAGCCTTCTTCCTTACCGTTGGCATAGGTTTCTATGGACAAGGTATCTCCGCTCTCGGCTATTTCAATCCAGCGGCCATCCTTCTGTCCCTCCTTGTAATGCCCCAGAATATGCGGCTGACCGAAAGTAAATACAGATGAATAGTCACCGTCTTTCTGCCCGTTTTCGTTATAATACACTGTTTCGTAAAGTTCGTATGTGCCTTTAAAGAAGGTGAATTGCTTGCCCACTTGCTTGCCTTCTTTGTAAGTATGGTCCCTGCGAAGGGTGCCGTCCGATTCATAAGACAGCTCCTTGCCGTCTTGCTTGCCGTTGCGGTAATTGACTTCGCGCTCCACTTTTCCGGTAGTATAGTAGGTTTTGTGTGCACCGTCCAGTTTACCTTCCTTATAAGATTTTTCTTCTTTCACTCGTCCTTCGCTGTCGTATATCTTAAAGACTCCGTTCTTCAAACCGCCTTTATAGACACCGTCAGCTTTCAGTTTGTTGTATTCGTGCTCTTCGTATTTGCCGTTGTAGAACCCATCTTTGAACTCTGCCTGAATATAAGCGGAATGATAACCGTCTATAATGCGATGGTCGCCATTCAGGGGTTTTTCTGTTTTCAAGTCACGAAACAGAATGCGTCCGTCACCTACATTGATAGCTGATACTTGTTCTATGGGATACTCGCTTTGTGCTTGCATTGCAACAGGCAGGATAAACAAAAAAGAGAGTAACAGCAAATAAACTTTTTTCTTGTGCTCCATAATTATTCGTTTTTATAATGATTGATAATAGTCATATCGTATCTATTCTATTTACATGAGCAAAAATAAAAAGGAACCTGTAAATAAGGAAACAGATAAGGGGTATAAATAGAGGGGGCATTCAATTAAACAATACATTGCTACACAGTTACTTATTACTATTACGAAATAAATACACAGGGGGACATTTAGAAAATACACGAGTCGGAATTTCTCCCAAGAAGTCATCTCAAATAATAAAACCGGATATTGAGTCATATTTTAAAACCGATAGAAAATCAAAGCGAAGAGCAGTAATATTCGGTAGGCGAAACGCCTTTCAGTCTCTTAAACACCCGGTTGAAATAAGGAACATTATTAAAGCCTGCGTGATAGCAAATTTCAGAAACGGCCATCTTTTTCTGCTCCAAGAGTTGGCAGGCAATCTCTATCCGATACTCATTGAGGTAATTGATGAATGTCTTTCCGGTGGCCTTCTTAAAGAAAACACAGAAAGAAGCACGGTTCATTCCCACATGCAATGCAATCTCGTCGAGTGTAATATCCCGCTTGGCATTGCACACGACGTATGTATGTACCTGATTCAGGCGGTTCTTCTCTTTATCGACTTTTTGGTAGTTGCCTATGATGCGCTCCTTATCATTATCTGCTATGGCAAGAATAAGACTTATCATCGGAGCAATACGTCCAACCTCGTTACGGCAACGCATCTCCTCCAGAATGGCAATGATGGCATCTGATTTTTCTTTGTCGAATTTCACAGCATCTTGCTTCCTCTTCAGTTTATCTATATAGACGTGCAGTTCGGGAAAAGTAACGGAACAATTATCAAGGAAATCATTGCCAAATGTCACAGTAATATTGGCAATCCTGCCCTGCGCATCTGTGACATTGTTATCGAAATACCAGCAATGGGGGATTTCGGGTGGTATCAGCACAACTTCCCCGCTTTGGAATGGTTCCGTCGTGTCCCCCACCAATCGCATCCCCGCACCAATAATGACATAAGACAATTCCCAAGAAGCTTGTTGATGCAAACCTATTTGCTCATTGGGAGTAAGATGGACGCTATTGAATGTAAAAGAGTGTTTTTCCATATGCAAATATAAGACAAATCTAATAAACGATAAGACAAATGTATTAACTAATTACGCGATAATTTTGCAGCCAGAATAAAACTGATTAACATCAAACATATCCAATGAAAACAACAACTTATTTAGCATCCAAGCCTCGCTACGAAATACTGGACGGGCTTCGTGGCGTAGCCGCAATGATTGTGGTAGCCTTCCACTTATTCGAAACTTATTCCGCAGGACCAACCCATCAAATTTTGAATCATGGTTATCTGGCAGTCGATTTCTTCTTCGTACTTTCCGGGTTTGTCATTGGATATGCTTATGATGACCGTTGGGACCGGATGACTACTTGGGGGTTCTTCAAACGCCGGTTGGTACGACTGCATCCCATGATTATAGCCGGTACGCTGATTGGTGCCGGACTGTTCTACTTCGGCGACGCACCCATGTTCGAACTGGTGATGCAGACTGCCTGGTGGAAGATGCTGCTTATCGCCTTGCTGGGATGCCTGATGCTTCCCACACCTCCTTCAATGGACATCCGCGGATGGTCGGAAATAAACTCGCTGAACGGGGCAAGCTGGTCGCTGATGTGGGAGTACATAGCCAATATCTTCTATGCCCTCTTCGTCCGCCGCTTTTCAAAGCTAATGCTGGGTATCTTTGTTGCCTTTTCGGCATTGCTCACTATTGACATTACTTTCAACATCGATACTTTCGGGCTACTGGAAGCACGAAGCTACGCCAAATATACCGTAATCGGCGGTTTCGGACTCTCGCCCGACCAGTTGTATATAGGTATCTCACGCCTGCTTTATCCATTCTTTGCCGGTCTGCTGATCTCGCGCATAGGCAAACTGATTAAGGTAAAAGCCGGTTTCTGGTGGTGTTCATTGCTTATCACCATTATCTTGGTGATACCACACATCGGTGGTGAAGAACATCTGTGGATAGACGGTGCATACAATGCCCTTGCCATTCTGTTCCTGTTTCCGCTGATTGTAGCTATGGGCGCAGGCAGTAGCGTAACGGGCAATAAGTCCGTACCCATCTGCAAGTTCCTGGGCGAGATATCCTATCCGCTATATATCACTCACTACCCGTTGATATATGTACAGATGAACTGGGCGGCACGCCATCCGGATGCACCACTCGGTACACATATCTGTATTGCCGTAGCCATCTTCCTGTTTGCTATCGCCATTGCTTATGCTTGCCTCAAGTTGTACGACGAGCCGGTACGCGAATGGTTGAAGCATCGCTTCCTGATGAATAGTCCTAAAAACAAATAAGTTCAAAGACATCTGCTACTTTTGCCATAACCTCCTGCGGAATTCCAATGGAGTTTCCCCGGTATTCCGTTTAAAGAACTTGCAAAAGGCGGAAGCATCGCTGAAACAGAGTTGTGCGGCAAGCTCATTGACTGTATGCTTTCTCGATCCTAAAAGCATCTGGGCCTCCATCGTAAGCAGTTCATTGATAATAGTGCTTACACTCCGGCCCGTAGCATTGCGTACAATGCGCGAAAGGTATTGTTCGCTGATGGCCAGTTTATCAGCGTAGAAACCAACGAAATGTTCCTCGCGGAAATGGCAGGTGACCAGAGCATGGAACTCTTGCAACACATGGTCTTTGGGGCTGACGTGCTTCTTTATCACCGTCTTGCGCGAAAGGAAGTCGGCAATGTCCAGGAACAGGGCATTGCAAGCGGCTTGTATCCTGCGAAACAGAAAACTATGCCGGGAACCCAGCAGGCACATCAGCTCCTCCAGTTCTTTCCGGACAACAGATGCTTCTTCGTCGGTCAAGCGGATGGTATATTGCCTGTTCTGCCGCATCGTGGCGAGCAGGACGGACACAATTTGGGTGAGATAGGAATCCTGCGTACGCATGGACTCGGAGATGGAAAGGGTGATGAACCGGATGTCGCGGCTCGAAAACAGATGGTTGGTCAGGTAGTTGGGTCCGTGGATGAGTAGGGTATTGGCTTCCAAAACGATGGCTTCTCCATTCACCAGAATCTCCGAACGGCCTTCGAGCATGAAGATCATATAGAGTTCGCGGTTGAAGTACTGCTCGTTCGCGGGATAGCTTCTATCGCCGTACTCACTCTTGAAGCAGACCACGTCTTCGCGGTAGTGAGGGATTCCGGGATGCTCCTTCAATAGCTGCGCATTGTCGAATATACGAGATTTTACCATTTATAGTCCTCCTTTTCTACCGCAAAGGTAAGGTTTGTTTCGTAAAAGACAAAAACTGTACGGGATTGGATTATCTGTTTCTCTTGAAAAAGCGGGACCTTTGCAACCGATTCAAAAGAAAGTAGAAAGAGATAAAACCGTTTTGGCATATGGAATGGAAAGATGTTTTAAAGAGGTATTTGGTTTTTGTATTAGGATTGTATTTTCTCTCGGCAGGCATTGTGCTGATTGTGCGTTCCACATTAGGCACTACACCCATATCGAGTGTGAACTATGTATTGAGCCTCAATACTCCGCTTACGCTGGGCACTTGCACGTTTATCATCAACATGGTGCTGATAGCAGGGCAGTTCTGGCTGGTACGGGGCAACAGAAGCCGTCAGGACATAGTCGAGATACTGCTTCAGATTCCGTTTTCGTTTATATTCTCGGCATTTATTGACGTCAATATGGTGTTGGCAAGCGATTTGCACCCTTCCGGCTATGGTTCGGCTATGGCATTGCTGCTCATAGGATGCATCGTGCAGTCGGTCGGTGTGGTACTGGAACTTAAGCCCAGGGTGGCAATGATGAGTGCCGAGGCATTTGTGAAGTATGCATCGCATCGCTATAACAAGGAGTTCGGGCAATTCAAGGTATACTTTGATGTCACGCTGGTCACGCTGGCTGTACTGCTTTCGCTGGCATTCCGGCAGAGCATCGAGGGAGTACGCGAAGGGTCGCTCATTGCTGCCTGCCTGACGGGTTACATCGTTACTTTCCTGAATCAGAAGATTATGACCCGTAAGACGCTTTATAAGCTGGTGCCGGCATTGAAGGGATAAGACTCTAATTCCAACAAGGTCTTTTTTGCTTGAAGCCCGCCGGCATATCCGGTCAGTTTCCGATTGCTGCCAATGATGCGGTGGCAGGGGATGAAGATGGAAATCGCATTCGCTCCGTTGGCGGCGGCTACGGCACGCACTGCTTTCGGATTACCCAATTGTGAGGAGAGTCCGGCGTATGATTCCGTCGTTCCGTATGGCACCTTCAGCAGTTCGCGCCAAACGGCTTTTTGAAAGTCTGTGCCGAGGAGTAGCAGAGGAACATCAAATGCAGTCCTCTTTTGGGCAAAGTATTCGTCCAATTGGGTGATGGCGGTTGCTATTGTTTCGGACATACCGGCTTCGCACCGGGCATGGAGTAACGTTTGTATTCTCTTATCAATCGTCTTTCTGCGTTCCTCGTCCAGCGTCCAGTCGCACAAGCAAAGCCTGTCCCCGAAAGAACCGAGAATCAATTCTCCGCACGGCGATTGGTAGTGCTGTATCCGAATTACTTTATCTGTCTTTTCCATATATTCAGTTCCTCTCCTTAAGATATTTATAGCTAATGGACAAAGTTACAAAAAAACTTCCCTTATACATCTTTTCACGCTATTGTTTTAACTTTGGATCTTATCAGAATGTAAATCTCATGCCAAGCTGCCCTCTCCAACGGGAGTAATAATCGTTGTAAGAATGCAACTTATAATCGGCGTTGTGAAGAAACTGAAAATAGCCATTTCCGTTATAAGTCACAGGATTATAATAACCATTGGAAGCAGAAGTGCGTCCCCAACTCTTATTCAGCATATTGCCAATGTTTATGATATCCAATGAAATTTCTAATCCACGCATACTTTTCCCAAGCATGAAGTTGACTCTGTGAGATAAATGCAAGTCAAAATGATGCTCGAACTCTTCGTTATCAATATTGCGTTTGAAGTACTCGCCCCGATGTTTTTTCATATAATCATCACTTGCAAGCCAAGCTTTGAAATTCTCTCTTTGTTGCTCTGAAGTATAGGACGAAGTTGCGGTAAAGTTCATTTGGTCTGCCTCTGCATCTGTAGGGATATATATCAAGTCATTATAACCGGTATCACCATTCAGATCACCATTATAGCAAACACAATAGGATATGCCGCTGCTGCCGTTGTATATTAAGCCAACAGTGGTGGCTTGATTTGCCTTCCACGTCTTAGTATAGAAAGCAGATACACGGATGCTATGAGGTATATTGAATGAAGAATTTGCCAACTCGTCTGAGTTTGGATTTCCGACTGTATAGTTATATTGCCAATTGGACTGGGCTACTGATGAAGTTCCGTTGTTATGCGCCTTGGATTTCATATAAATATAAGATGCCATGATGTCCAAACCAAAATCAAACTTCTTTTTGCCCGTTAATGATAAATTGTATGTATATCCCCTGCTGGTATTGGAAAGGGCATAGATGCCGCTATAAGTTTCCGCTCCGGCAATCTTGCTCAACATAGGGCGCTGGTCAAAACTCAGACTGGGAACTGTTTCTCCCAAGGTCTTTCCTGTCAAATCTACTGCCAAATTCTGATAGGCGATATCATTCAGTGTCTTTGAATAAATGGCTTCTGCTGTCCATTCAATACCGCCCAATTCAAAATCGACGGCGAGATTGGCACGCAGGCTCTGAGGAAATTTAAAGTCCTTATTGAAAACATTGATTGTCTGAGACCCGCTGGCCGTTAGCTTTTCAGCATTTTGAGATTGTTTCGTCGGATCAAGGATAATGGACAAATCTTTGGTAGCATCCGGGTTATTGGAATCTACACTGACACTGTAAGCAGAAAACTGAATGCCGGTATTGGAAAAATTGTTGCTTAACCAAACAAAAGGAATACGCCCGGTGAAGATGCCTACACCACCTCGTAGTATGTACTTGCCCGTATCATTCATGCTCCATCGAAAACCGAAGCGGGGAGAAAACAGGGGAGTGCTTCCCAACTTAGAGTTAGTCTTATATCCCCACCCTTTGGATGCCATGAATTCATTGAATGGGGCATTCTCAACCGGGGTATCAAAGAAAAGAGGAATATCCATGCGGACTCCCAATGTCAAATCCAGATTATCCGCTGCACTGAAGTTATCCTGTGCATAGAATCCCAGTGTACCCGCACCGAAAGCTGCAGCCCAGCGAGGATCACCCGTTATCTCTACATTTGCTTCTGCAAAGCGGTATTGCTTGATGTTGCCGGCATAGAAGTCATCCGGACTATCGAAAAAGTAGGAGCCATAAGCATCCTGAATAAATAAATTGGAGAACTTATAAAATTCATTGTGTGTGCCGAGGATAAATGTATGACTGCCGGCATACCACGTGAGATTGTCAGTAAACGACCAAATGTCTTCATTCAGTGAATTTGCCATAGAAGAACGGTCATTGCCGAGGTTCAACGTCCCATCGCCCACATTGCTGACCTGAATCATAGGAAAGGGCGCGCCCGGTTGGCGTTTATCGCGTACCCGTACGTAAGAGGCACGCATTTCATTATTCAAGTTATCGGACAAACGGCTCTGCAACTCACCTACAAACGAGTTGGTCTTGGATACAAAGTCGTAACTGTAATCGGAAGAGTTGAGATAAGTTGCCGAACTGGCACTGCTGACTTGCTTGGCTGAAACAAGACTCCAACGGAATGAAGCCTTGTGCCTATCGTTCATATTCCAATCTAATTTCAATCCTGCTTTATCCGATTTCGTATAAACATCTATGTCGCTCAGCCTTCCGCTGTAAGTTATTCCTTGTTCTGTAGCCATTTCCTGCAATTTTTGAAGAATAGCGGTAGCTGTCGTCGCATCGATTCGAGAGGCTGAATTACCGATAGCATAAGAGTTATGGAAAGCCTTGTGGGCTTTCTCATAATTGGCAAAAAAGAATAATTTGTTTTTGATAATCGGACCACCCAGTGTTACTCCGGCCTGATATTCATGTTGAGGCGGATACTTTTCACTGATTTTTCCGTCCATCATGCGATATTTACGACCAATGAGGCTCTTGTTGTTACCAAAACCATAGATTGTGCCGTGAAACTCATTGGTGCCGGATTTGGTAATGGCGTTAATTGAACCACCGGTAAAGCCTGATTGCCGGATGTCAAACGGAGCAACATTTATCTGGACCTGTTCGATGGTTTCCATTGATACCGGTTGTGTGCCGGCCTGCCCGCCATTAGAGCCATTGGCAGCCAGCCCATATACATCATTATTCATGACACCGTCAATCTGAAAACTATTATAACGATTGTTCATACCAAGGAAATACATAGCACCGTCGTTTGCAACCCGTACCTGCGGATTCATACGAATTACATCCGCAATGCCATGAGTAATGGATGGCATGCGGTTTATTTCGGCAGAAGTGACATTCATTGCCGCACCGGTCTTGGTAGCATCGATACCGGCTTTCCCGATGATGACAATTTCATCAAGCAGTTCAGTTGATTCCATTAACTCTACATCATGCCTGAAAGCCTCTCCCAGTTGAAGGATGATGCCTTTGGTTTCATTAGAATTCATACTAATGAATGAAACCACGACTCTATAAGGTCCTCCTGAGCGCATTCCTTGAATAGTATATCGCCCTTCCGCATTAGTTATTGCACCGTATTTAGTACCGGATAATTCGTGCACAGCTAAAACGTTGGCACCTGCAACAGGCTCTTTATTAGCGTCAGTTACCCTGCCTCTTATGGTAGCCGTAGTGACTTGCGCATTCAGGCCAATAACAAAGGTCAAAAGCATTACTGTAATATACAGTTTTTGTATATATGTTTTCATAGTCTGAATATATCGTATAAGATATTACGATATTGTCGGAAGTACTATAGTGAAACGACTTCCTTTACCTTCTTTCGACTCAACTTCTATTTTCCCGTTCATCCGGTCTATAATGCCCCGGCTAATAGGAAGCCCCAGACCAGTACCTTGGGCAAATTCGTCATGCTTATAGAAACGGGAGAAAATCATTTCCAGTTCATCAGCAGGCATGCCTATACCGGAATCTTCCACGAAGATACGTACCACTTTCTTGTCCGGGAAGTAGCGATAGCCGAGCTTTATGTAACCTGTTGAAGTAAACTTATTGGCATTGGTCAGGAAGTTCGTGATTACTTGCTGCAGGCGCATCGTATCTATGCAAATGGTAGCATCTTCTTCCGGAAAGTCCTGGAGAAAGTCTAACGAAGGTTTGATTTGCACACTGAAAGTCTGATAGCAGGCACAGACAACTGTACGTACATCTGCTTCACTCAAAACGAAAGAGACTGAACTCGAGTCAATTCGCGACATTTCCAAAATATCGTTTATCAGATTGAGCAGCAGGTCATTATTAAGATTAATGATATCTACAAACTCCTGTTTCTCTTCTTCTGCCAAGTTGGGGTCCTTGATTAGTATGTTCGAAAAGCCAACAATGGCGTTGAGTGGCGTGCGTATTTCATGGCTCATGTTGTTAAGGAAGGATTGTTTCAACTCAGCACGTTCGGCAAGGAGACGGGCTTGTATCAATTCAGCTTCACGGTCCTTTATCTCCTGTATGTTTTGCAATAGGCCGGTCACTACAAAAGTGTTGTCACCAGTGTTGATATAGCTATAACGGAATTCCCACCATTCGTATTCTCCACTGAATTTACAACGATATTCTTCTTTATAATTAGCTTCCTTATGGTCTTGCAGGAAGCTGGTGCGAAAACGTTCGTGGTCATCGGGATGGATGAAGGTAAGGATTTGCTCCAAAGTGATAAATGTATGCGGATAGGCTATCAGTTTGTAAAAATGGGAATCAAAACTAAGATTGCCTTTTACCTTTCGCCAAGCAAATGTTGTGCCTCCTTCGATGGATAATTTGAGTGTCTTATGTTCATAAAGCAGGTTGCGCAAAGCTTCTTTCTTCCGTTTGCGTTCGCGTATGAGGCTATACGTCAAGAAAACAATAACCAAGAGTACGGACACTCCTCCCAAAATGATACCTGTGAGTATGTAATATCGGTAACGTACCAAGAAAGGAACGTACATCACCTGATATTCGGGAAGTAAATTCCGATCGGAAATATTGTAGTGTCGCATTACGTTCCAGTTCAGTACATATTGCTTTTGGCTTTGAATAATCTGTTGTTCGGGCATTTTGCCTTGCAGGCGCAGACTGATGCCCTTTGCCATATCTTTCAACTGGGTTTCAAGGGTGGTGAAATAACCACCCAACATCTTATCATTTGCTCCAAATCCTTCATTGATAACGGCAAAAGAAGGGTTTGAAAAGAAATCCGGTGCATTCTGAGAATTATAGGTACGCGAAGTTAACATCAGAAAGGTTTCGGAACCGCGTGCTACCTGCTGAATTGTACGAAGAGGCATCGTCTCGCTCATTAGGCGCATTACAATCGTAGTATCAATCCTTTCATTATAGAATGACTCTTTCTTTTCTTTATAAGCATCTTTAATGACACGATGGTCAAGAATATGCTGAAATATGTCTCCCTCAAAAGTCTCTATCTTTGCATTATGGCATTGTTCCTCCATATTCGCCCACATCTGACTGTCAATCATACCGCTACCACTCATTACTACAATGCGCGATTTTCCCATAATATGTTCTATCATACGTATGGTACTGGTATAATCGGGTATATCAACGTAACCGGTGACGTTAGGATATCCACGAATCAAGTCTATATCAGGATGATATACGCCGCTGAATACAACTGGTATATGGCGCAACTTGGGATTCCCGCACTTCAATAGAGAATAAGTCGCTTGATTGTTGAATATACCAATAGCGTCGACTCCCCATTTATCCAATTCATCGATAAAAAAAGAGGCACGTGCCATTTCATCATAGTAAAGCAGTTCATCACTATTCATGAATAGTTCCTTTATTTCGAATGACAGTCCATTAGCTTTCAGTTCTTTTTCCAGAATATGCCGATATCGGTCGGCATCATAATAGTTTTTCTCATAAGAATGAATGATGGCTATTTTATAGCGATGGGCTGCATGAGTATATAGTGTTGCCCACAGAAAACAGGACAGTAAAGTAAATGTGCGAATAAATATTTTCATTCGCAGTATATTCTTTATATTTATACCATTCTTAAGAAAATGCATATTTTGAATTATTTGTCCGTAGCTAATTTTGTGGGAAAAGGGAGCTATTCGTTAGGATATCTGAAGCCTCACGGCAAGCATCTCTTCTATTTTCTTGTACAGAAAATCAGGGTTAATTGGTTTGGCTATATATCCATCGAATCCCGACTTTAGGATTTCCTGTTCATCTGAAGCAAAAGCGTATGCCGTTACAGCAATTATCGGAACATCAGGTGATAAATTACGAATACCATCCTTGGCTCCATATCCATCCAAAACCGGCATGTTGATATCCATTAGAACAAGGTGAGGTTTATGTTCTTTGTAAAGTTCGATAGCCTCCTGTCCGTCCCAGGCATGCAAGATATTATATTCCTTCTTCAGAACGGCGTTCATAAACTTGAAATTACTGGGATTATCTTCTGCAACGAGAATCGTGATATCTTTTTTGTGTATATGTGCACGTTCATGTTCGAGAATCGGTTTCCTGACCTTCGCCACTTTCCGGTTCGGGACAGTAAACCAAAAAGTTGCTCCATTACCCACTTCAGACTCTACGCCAATCTCTCCTCCCATTCGCTCTACAATGGTCTGGCAGATGGGTAATCCCAACCCGGTACCCTGCACAAAACGGTTGAGCTTGATAAATCGGGTAAAAATATCTTTCTGTTTGTCTTCGGGGATACCACATCCGGTATCGGAAACATAGAATCTGAGCATATTGTCGGGCTGCAATGTATAGCCGATTGTAATCGCACCACCATCAGTAAATTTGAGTGCATTGGTCATCAGATTGGTCATCACCTGATGCAAGCGGTTACGGTCGGTGAGAATACAACAATCTGATAAACAGTCCTTGAACTGCACCGCCACTCCTTTAGGCTCGGCCCGCAATGTCATTGCTTGAGTAATTTCTTCCAGCATTTCGTTAACATCCACTGGTGCTTCGACAAATTCCATTGTCCCGGTCTCAATCTTCGACAGGTCCAGGATATCGCTAATCAACTGGAGCAATAAGTCATTGTTGTTCTCTATGATTTGAATGTACTCCTCCTTTTCACTTTCATCTTCCACCATTGCGAGCAATCTCGAAAAGCCGACAATCGCATTCAGCGGCGTACGTATTTCATGGCTCATATTTGCCAGAAACACAGATTTGAGACGGTTCGATTCTTCGGCTTGCTCTTTGGTCTCAATTAGTTCCTGCTCCATCTGTTTGCGCTTGGTGATAATGTGTAGGGAACCGACTATCGTCAATGGATCACCGTTTTCGGAACGAGCTTCCACAGCGGCTTGTACTTCCACCCAGTCAATCTGAGGATTGGAAGTATCAGAACCCAAGATTCGATATTCTTCATGAAATTTTGGGATATTATTCGTTAAAATATCATGAAATTTCTGTTGCACTCGCTCCAGGTCTTCTTTATGGATTCTTTTCAAACACTCCTTTAAGGATATTGCATCCTTACCCATCTCCGGAATGGCCGTTGTACCGCTTTGGCTTAGCGGGGGAGCAGCATCCCAATAGATTATTTCTTCAGGCAAATTCATATGCCAGGGAATGGTATTGGATACACTGAGGGCCAACTCCAACTTATGACTGGTCTCAACTTGCTCCTGTTGGGCTTTGTTGAGTGCTTTGAGAGAACGGATGTAATTACGTATGAAGAATAAGACCAATAGCATCACTACTGTTAGTCCACCGAACAACAGCAAATATTTGTGCTGTTGCCAAAAACTCTGCGGACGCCCCAGGAACACACTACCGGCAGGGCAATCCTCTACCGAGAAATTACGCTGTAACAATGACGGGTAATTGAACGTAGGGACAGGCTTTTCGGGAATGAAAAACGGGATATCCCGCGGCTGCATACCGGATCGAATTTGCGTGAATATTTGTTGTAAACAGGCCAACAGCTTCGGTTCATCGTAGATGCAGCCTCCAACCATGCCGCTATTTTCCATTACAGCTTGTTTGAAAGCAAAAATCGGTATGGGGATATTGGCAATCACCCGAAAGGAATAGGTTTCCAGTATGGTTGCCCCTCCGACATTAGAAACACAGGACCAGGAAGAAAAAAGGACTCCTGTAGTTTTAGTATCAATGGTATTTAACCTTGCCAGCAATTCTTCGGTAGTAATATCGGCAGCCGAAATGAATTCATACTCCAAGTCGGGATATTGCTTTGCCATCATATGTTTCATATCATAATGAAGCTGTTGATTTACATAACAACCATCACCAAGCAGCAGCACCTTTTTAAGAGTCGGAATCATGTGCTTCAACAGTTCAACATTATCACGCAGAAACAATCTGCTTTGAAGAAAAGTAAGGTTGTATTTGTCGACCAATTCCGATATAGGCACACGCTTCTCTTCGGGAATCGCCGTTGTCTGTAAGTTTGCCATATCCGATGATACAAAATCCATCTCAGCAGTTGCTATAATCGGCACATCACCCCAACGGCTACGGATATCTTCCAAAAGGATCAATACCGGATTACCTATCAGTAATACTATCTTCGGTGCTCCGGCTGCATATTTAGCAAAGATACCCTGTTTGACCTTGTTGAATTCCTCCTGATTATCGATTAGTAGCGTATTAAGATGCTCAACATAGACAGCAGTTGTATTATCAACCGATAATCGCTGCTGCACCGAGTTAATAATGGCATTGCTACATGGCGCATTTGACGAATAAGTGTTGATAATCAATAGATAGTCGTTTTTAAAACCGGAAGCATCCTCAGATTGAGCACGAACAGTTATACTAAATAATAGTCCAAAAAATAATATTATATAACTTTTCCAGAGTGCAAAAATGTTGAGCATACAATATTGTCTCATATAATTAATTAAGTATCAGATATTAACTGTACAAAGTTATGTATTCCGAACTTATAACCAACAAAAAAGAGAGACAATCTAACAAATATTAACGGTGAAATTTGTAGCAGATTATTCTATAATTAAGTAAGTTTTGTTTTATCACGAAGGGCTGAAAATGAACAGTCGCATATTAACATTTCACTTTGAGATATGAAAAGCCACACAGCATATTCTCCCAAATAAACATATTGATATTTCTATTCACCCAGTCTCCAGAAAATATTAAAAAAGAAAGCGTATGTATATCCTTATGTTCAGACTACATACGCTTTTCTTCTCTATACAGTTAATATCTGCTTTTCATCATATAAAACCCTATCTTGTAGTTTTTTATACATTCCCTATACACATTTCATATTGTTGTTGCTTTAACCCATTGGATTTTCGTCCAGATCACCGTCACTTCCACTTCCACCGCCATCGGAACCACTGTTACCAGTAGTGTCGTTGATGCGGTCTACGTCTTTCAGCACAAGTCCGTCCGAACGTGTAGCGCCGGATGCCACAATGCGGATGTCGCTGTTTGCACGGAAGCAGATGCGCAATGCCGTGATGTCGCTGCTGGTGAAGTCTTCCGCTTTATCCGTGCCTTTGCTTTGGGCAGAGAGGAAGAAATGCCCCAGTCCGTCGATATTCACGATACGCCCTGCCAGCAACGTTTTCTTCAGATACGTGCGGAAGTCTTTCAATACACTGTAAGAATTACCCTCACTCACACCGGACATGGTGCTGATTTCCCTTGCAACCTCCTTCAGTTTTGCAGGGTTGCTGTACTTGTAAGTAATAGTAGGATATACCTTCTTTGCGGAATCCTTGTCCGCCAAATTGCTCAAACGAGAGTGTTTGCGAAATAATACTGCCATAATGTTTTAGTTTTTAAAATAAATAAAATCGTGTTTTCTTACGCTCTTACAGGCTCGTCAGTCGGCAAGAACTGTTTTTGTTTTGTGATCACGGTGCGAAGGTATAACAAAAAAAATAACGGTTTTCCTGTTTTTTGTCAGGCAAACCGTTTTTGCAGTGTTTTTGTAACTATATCAGAAAACCGCAAATTGATTATCAACGAGTTAAATGCAAGATGGTTAAAGAGTGTTTCGTAGTCTAAAAATTAATCTCAGGTCTACTCCGTTCCCGTAAATATTTAATCAAACAGCCTCCGTTATCCCCCACCCCATCTGCAACACCTCCCGGAAGGGGTATTTCTCCGGCACCGGGGAACAAGGGGTTCGACACCGGGGAACCCCACCCTCGGCACCGGGGAACACTGCCTTCCCCGGTGCCGGAGAAAACGTAGATTTGCATCATTCGTCGAACTGTAAAGAAATCAGCAAAGCAAGGCAGATAATGCAGTGCCTTTACACAGCTTCAAAAGCCCATGAAAAACCGCCTTTCTCTTGCCGGAACCACGCACTTGTACTATCTTTACAGCACTACTTATAACAAACGCAAAGAAAATGATTAAGATAGACCACACAGCCCTGTATGTGCACAACCTGGAAGCGACAAAGGATTTCTTCGTCCGCTTCTTCGGCGCACAGCCCAATGAGATGTATCACAACCCCAAGACCGATTTCCGTAGCTACTTCCTCGCTTTCGACGAAGGCACCCGACTGGAAATTATGAATCGCCCGGAAGTAAGCGCTTCCGAGAAATCCCTCTATGAGGCAGGTTACACACATCTGTCCTTCAGTGTAGGCGGAAAGGAAAATGTAGACAAACTGACGCGCACCCTGAGCGAAGAAGGATTCCAAGTACTAAGCGGGCCTCGTACCACCGGCGACGGATATTACGAAAGTTGCATAGCAGGACCGGAAGGCATTCAGATTGAGATTACGGAATAGATTCTTTACTCCACACATCCCTACAAAAAGAAGGCAGGCACCGGAATAATACTTTTCCGATGCCTGCCTTTCTTGCTTTATATCTTTATTCTAATTTTGTATTGCTGATTATTTCAAGATTTGTTGTGCCCACTTCTTGCTTGTATCCGCACCATCGTTGCACAGTCTGCCGGGTTTCAAGGTGACGCCTTTTCCGTAATGCTCGCGAAGCATTTTCTCACTATTTGCAATAGAACTGCTGCCCGATGTGGCGAACGGGATAATGGTCTTACCCTGGAAGTTATAGCTTTCAAGGAATGTATTGACGATTCGCGGATATGTATTCCACCAGATAGGGAAGCCAATGAAGATAACGTCGTAGTCCTCTACGGCTGCTTTCTTGTCTGCCAAAGAGGGACGGGATGATTCGTCACCCATCTCCACACTGCTACGGCTTTGTTTGTTCCGCCAGTCAAGGTCAGCATCGGTATAAGCCTTCTGCGGTGCAATGCGATACAAGTCGCCCTTAACTTCCGTGGCTATTGCCTTGGCAATAGATTCGGTATTTCCCGTGCACGAGAAATAGGCTACCAACACTTTTTTCTCTTGCGCACCTAATGAAAGGAATGGAATTGCGCACATCAAAATCATAATCAAACGTTTCATAATCACTGAGTCTTTTATTGTTATTAGTTTATTATTCTTTTTCTTTACGTATCATTTTGCAAAAGATATCAGGCATGGCACGTGGATTCATAGGAATCATATCCACCAGGTCGAGTGACTTGACCATGTGGAGTGTGCCTTGCTTATATGTTTGGAAATGCGTTGTAGTGATGTGATGCCGATATGCTTCCATATTGGCATATATCTCAATGATACGTATCTGGCAAGAGTCGCGTTGCTGCACCATGGGAAAGATGGCTATCACACCGGGCTCCTCGCGCACGGACGTTTCACCGACAGTAAGTGCAAAAGATAAATAGTCCTGCAAATACCGGGGATAAACTTCAATCTCGGAAATGCGTACCAACATATCAACACTTTCAGGCTTTGAATCTGCATCAATATCTTGATGCGGTAGCGGAACAGTCTGTGCACTCATAGTGAAAGTAGCTTCTAAAGCCATCATTAATGAAACAAAAAGGATTAATCTTCTCATAATCGCATACTTCATATTGTTCTGTCGATACAAAGTTAAAGTACTTTTAGCGAACGGACATTGTTCTGCGGCTCAAAGTTTGTTGCAAATACATAAAAAACCGGTTATTTGAGCTTATAATTCTCAAATAACCGGCTTATTTACAATTATTTATTATCTTACTTTGTGCTTGCCAACATTAAAGAAGCGTTTTCATCGTTCACTTCGTAAACCGTCTTTTCTACGTTGCTGTCATAGGAGTTGCTGCGGGAGTTCCAACGGGCATAGCTGAGTTCTACTTCATTGCCTGCATATTCAACGTCCAATTTGAAATAAGGTACCCAAGCTTCCTTCGTACTGTCCCACTTGGAGGCTTCCTTGCTTGCTACACGATTTTCATTATCGTAAGTATAAGTGTAGCGAAGGTGACGGAACAGGTGGCCGTCCTCATTACGGAAGATAGTCTTGGCGGTCATTAACTCGCCGGTCATCTCTTCATTCTTTACATACCCGGTAGGATTGCTTGCACTTGCTGAGAAGTTCATTACGCTTGCCATTACTACGGCTACCATTACAACTGCTTTTGAGAATAAGTTCGTTTTCATAATCGTTATTTTTTATTGTTATTACTCTTGGTTCTAAGTGGTTGGTTTTTCTCAACCGCCTTCGCCAATATATAGTCAATTGGCGTGCCAAAGTAATAAACTACTGATAATCAACGATTATTAGAAAACAAGCAATGTCCGCTTTCGGACAACTGTCCGCACAGAAGCGGACAAAAGAGTGGAAAAGCATCTGTCATAGTATTTTTTTCCATAACTTTGTCCTTGGTATTTATTATAAGCACGTATGCACTTTTTAAACACACAACTACACATGTTTGGAAAACTCAGAAGTAAAATGACTACAACAAAATGCGATAAGCATTCACCGCAGGATGATTATCGCACCCCGATAGGCGAGATGCCGGATAATGACACAGCCAATCGCTATGATTATATAGACGACGAAATATTGGTGCTGGACTGGACTGCGTCCAAAACCGAAAGTACGTTTTACGTTATCGGATTGACCATCGGACTGGCATTCCTCACCTGGCTCCTATTACCGTTTTTGGATTCAGACAAATTGATTATCCCCATCCACGAGTTTATCGATGTCATTGCAGTATTTTTGATTATCATCACCGTATTAGCATTCTTTGCCGCCTGGATAATCATGCTATACTACATTGCCTTCCATATATACAGAGCTAAAAGGAAAATTACGTTTCATCGCCTCACAGGCATGGTAGAGGTGCCGAAACCTCTTTTCTGGGGATGGAACGGTGCTACCATCATGTTCCCTTTCACCGACCAGCGGGTAAAGTACCTATATCATGGGGCATCAATATACTATATCTCATATCCGGGACACAAAGGAACCATCCTACTGACAGCAGGCCGAATTGAAATCGGAAAAGAGTATGCATTCATTTTGTGGTATATGGATCGTAACCGCCAATTACCGCCCGGCAAACGGCTTAATCCTTATAGAGTAAAAGATTTCCTTCGTAGAGAGGCTGAAGGTTTCCCCAAACCCTTGCGCTATGCCAGCATTAAGATACCAAGTAGAAAGAAAGTTCCATCGGCATTGAAAAGAGAGAGAGAAAAAATGGCAAACAACTAATGCCCAGCCAAACAGACAATATGAAAGCCGGTTATCGAGTATATATCACTCGGATAACCGGCTTTATTATTAACTGCTTACCAATTCTATTTTGCACTTGCAAGCATCATATTTGCGTTTTCGTCGTTCACTTCGTAAACCGTCTTTTCTACTTTGCTGTCATAAGCATTGCTGCGGGAGTTCCAACGGGCATAGCTGAGTTCCACTTCATTGCCTGTATATTCAACGTCCAGTTTGAAATAAGGTACCCAAGCTTCCTTTTCACTGTCCCACTTAGAGGCTTCCTTGCTTGATACACGGTTTTCGTTGTCGTAAGTATAAGTGTAGCGAAGGTGGCGGAACAGGCGGCCGTCCTTATTACGGAAGATAGTCTTGGCGGTCATTAATTCGCCGGTCATCTCTTCATTCTTTACATACTCGGTAGGATTGCTTGCACTTGCTGAGAAGTTCATTACACTTGCCATTACTACTGCTACCATTACAACTGCTTTTGAGAATAAGTTCGTTTTCATAATCGTTATTTTTTATTGTTATTACTCTTGGTTCTAAGTGGTTGGTTTTTCTCAACCGCCTTCGCCAATATATAGTCAATTGGCGTGCCAAAGTAATAAACTACTGATAATCAACGATTATTAGAAAACAAGCAATGTCCGCTTTCGGACAACTGTCCGCACAGAAGCGGACAATAAGGGAAAAATTAACGCAATGGCGGCATCTGGAAACGAGGTGGCGCAATCGTGGGTCCGCCACGCCATCTGTCACCATAAACGGCATCGCGAAAGATTTCATACAACAGTCCGCCGACATCGAGTCCAAGTTTGAATTTGTCGAAGTTATAATAAGGAATCACTATGGGGACGGTTTCCCAACGGCCACGCATGGAATCGTAATAACGCTGCACTCCTATCTCTACACCAAAGCGGCTGGACATATCCAGCGACATGGTGGCACCATAGCGATGAGTATCCATTCCATACGTATTTCCGATAGCATACGAACCGAAAACCTTGAAGGCAATGCGCTCGGAAGGACGATACAACAAGGCGCCCGAAGCGCTGAATGCTTGTCCGGTAGCATGGATCATATTTATCTTCATGGCATTCATGCCGAGTTGGAACGACAGTTGCCGGTTAAGGGCATGCTGATACATCAGTGAAGCATCGTTGAAGCGCCCAATGCCCGGTACGCTGGTCTGTCCGCCGGAACCGAATAATGTGCCGTGGCTGAACTGCCCTACTACACCACTTGTGTTGTAATCGCCCCGGAAGAGCAAAGAAGGATTGGTATGATAAGGCAGGTAGAGCGGTTCTTTCAGCGAGAAGTCGGGCAAGGAATATGAAGGACTCGATGGCAATACAGAAGAGGGGACAAGCATTTCAGGAGAAAGCTCGAAGGAAGAGGAAAAAGGCTCGTTGATTTCAGGCTTTATCCGCACACTGTCGCGGGCAAAGCGCGTACTGTCTTCCTGTGCTGAAAGCAGTTGAGAAGCAACAACCAGCAGTAAGAACAATCCTGAACGGATTCCGAAGCAAGAGATATTCACCTTTCGTTCCATACGCATCCCTACCCATATCTTTAGGTTTCTATCAGCATCAGCCCTACCCCTTTCACCGTCTTGATAGTGACCGAATCATCCTCGGCAAGCAGTTTCCGCAATTTCGTCACAAATACATCGAGACTACGGGATGCGAAATAATCATCCTCAGTATTCCAGAACTTGTCAAGAATAGCTTCACGGCGAATTACGTCTCCCCGCTTCTCACAAAGCATTTGCAACAAGCCTGCCTCGCGCACGGTCAGCGTCTTGTTCACCCCGGAAGAATGCTTCAACGTGGCATGTGTGGCATCCAGCATATACTCCTTACCTATCTTGTAGCATTGGCTTTCATCTTTGGCTTTCTCGCCTTTGGAGAGTTTCAGCAAGGCATGGACGTGTGCATCCAGTTCTTCGGGGATAAACGGTTTCTTGATATAGTTGTTGGCACCTATTTCATAGCCCTTCACCACGTCTTTGGGCGAAACCAATGCCGAGGAAAACAAGATAGGTGTTTCCCCATCCGTCTCACGAATACGTTTCACCATTGCATAGCCGTCCATAACGGGCATTTCGATATCGGAGACTATCACATCGGGATGATGTTCCTTCCATTGTCGCAAACCTTCCTCGCCGTTACAGGCGGTAATTACCTCATAACCGCCTATCATATCTTCCAGACCACCTTGAATGATGTATCTCAGGCTGGCGTCGTCTTCTACCAATAATAACTTTATCATATATCCGTATCTCCTATTTTACTGCTACACACTACAAAAGTAATAATTTCTGCGTTACAATGACACTGTATCTACCTATATTATAGAGGGAAGTGCAGTGTAAATTCGCTGTAACTCCCTTCTGTACTTTCCACACTCACCAAACCACCGTGAGCTTTCATCACCTGCATTACATAATTCAGCCCCAACCCAAAGCCCGATGCCCCAGTCTTGCGACTGCCGGAAGAGACTCTTTCGAATCTATCGAAAATCTTCTGCTGCTCCCTAAGAGGAATGCCGATACCGTTATCACGTACCTTAACCACCGTATCAGATGCTGTCCTTTCGGCCGAAAGGATAACCCTCACTTCCCCACCGGAGTATTTTATAGCATTGTCTATCAAGTTGGAGAGCACTCCGTGCAGACAGAAAGCATCGGCATATACGGTGCAATTCTGCTCACAATCAATTCTGAAGTCGATGTTCTTCGCCGTCTTCAGTTGGAATTTCCCCGCCTGGTCTTGCAGAAGGGGTTTCAAGGCAATCTCCTCTTTATGCAGTTCCAGTTCGCCACGGTCAATCTGTGTAAGCATTACCACGCGGTTGGAGAGTGCCAGCAGATGCTCGCATTCATCCTTCATCGCCTGCTTGTATTTATCAACTTTACCGGGCTTATCTTCCAGTTTACCGCTATTCAGTATGTGTGCTCCCATCATAACAGATTGCAAGGGAGACTTCATATCGTGCACCATAGCGTAGGTAAAATCCTTTTGGAATTGCCGCAACCGGCGTTGTGCACGCAGCATACGTATCTGCCAGAATACACAGAAGCACATAAATGCAGACAACAACTCCAAAGGCAGTAATAAGAACCGGATTTCATGAACGATTTTATTGAAAGGTGAGATAATCCCTTCTATATAGACAGTGCTGTCCTGGCTAAGAAAGATTTCCTTTGTCCCCACGTCCAGCACACCCGGAAAAGGTTTCCCCGTATAAATCATCAACTGCCTGGAAGGATAGCGCAGCATACGAATGCCGCCCGTAAACCCACTGCCGGTCAGAAATATATTGTATATGGAATCCATGCGGTGCAAAGAAAAAGGAATAGGTACTTTACCATAATTATTCATGTAGTTTTGGCCTCTATAAGCATAATAGAGATACTCGCCTACCCGGTATTTCTCATAAGGGTCATCAACACAAACATGTACGGGAATTTCTGCCAGGAATATCCCGGTTTTATGTTGAAAGCTGTCCAGTGCCTCCTTCTGCCTCACGAAGTAGGGAGAAGGAACATGAATCTCTACTTCCGCCGAATCTTCGGAAGAATAAACCGGCTCACCAATAATACTATTATACATCGAATCGCGTAGCTGGACTTCTGTATAAAACACCATATTAAAAACATGATCCAACTGCCGCTTTACCGCCTCCTGCTTTTCGCCATACAGATAGCCTGCCCATATCATTATCAACACCAATCCACACGTCAGTCCCGCCGCAGGAACAAGGTTCCAGGAGATTTGTTTCTTCCTATTCTTTTGTTCTTCGGATTTGGCGGCGTTGAGTGTCCGCTCCGTCTCTTGCAGCATCTGCACCGTTTTTTCTTCTATGCTGCTCCATGCCGATTCCGGCATATCGGAGAGAATACTCCATACAGGGGTTTTCATCTGTTCCGCCAGATGCAGGAAGTCTTTCCGCTGTCCTTCGATAGTGGACTGCTGTGCTGTAACAAAACGAAGCTGCCGGACAAAGGCAAACAGGATAATTCCCGCAATGAAGCAGGTGGAGAGCATCATCAACAGCATCTTGCGTATGCCCCAAAAGAGAGGGGTATCGAGCACGGCTTCTACCGCAATATTCTTCTCTTTATATAGATAGGCTTTTTGCGAAGTAAACACACCCATGCCTACGGGAACATGTGGTTGTGTAAGTGCACAAGTCTCTCCGGTTTCTGCATTGAATTTGCGTATCAGTATCTTTCCTTCTATTCCTCTCCGTTCCAGTTTCTGAGACAAAAGCGTATCGAGTGTATGAATGGAAAGCTCTTTGACGTGATAGATTCTTTGCAAGACGGACGAGGTCTGCTGCGCGGCATAGAAACTATATCCGTTCTTGCTCTTCGACATGTAAGAATTGAGCATGCTGTAAGGCATGAAGTTCAGGTGCGTATAAGTGCCCTTATGCAAGGGCAACGCATCTACTTGCACCTGTACGGCTTCGATAAACGACTGTTCGAAGCAATCGTTCAAAGTAGCTTCCGTCTCTTTTACATAATCGTCGTGAACCCGATACAGACCTACACTTTGCAAGGAAAGTATGAGTAATAGAAGGACTATTGATAGAGAAATAAGCGTACGTACTTTCATATCATCTTTATTTCATCTGCAAAAGTAACAATTTCTACGTTAACGTAACGATAACATTGCGATAACCTAAAAGATTTTCGCCCTACCCTATCTTTGCAATGTCGAAAGGGAACAACTCCCCGCAAGACAAGAACCAAAACAAAAATGTATAACTTAAAAAATAAACAATTATGAAGACTTTAGTAATTTCAGTAATCATCGCAATGACATCCGTAGTAAATGCAGTAGCCGGTAACCGTGTAAACCAATTTGCCTACAACACCGAAACAAACGAAGGACGCGTGCAGACGCAGACCGTATTCAAGGTAGAAAACAACAAGTACCTGCACAACCACGTGAAGTACAACTACATCTACGACAACGCCGGCCGCGTTTCCCGCAAAGAAGTGCTGAAGTGGAACGAAAACACACAACGCTTTGAGAACCATCACAGCCTGAACTTCTTCTACAGCGATGAAGTAACCATCGAATATGCTATGTGGAACGAGAAAGACAGTGCTTACTCAAACATCAAAGAAAAGGCCGTTTACCAGCTCAATGACGGTACAATGCGCTATCTGAGCTACGAATGGAATGAGAAAGCAAACGAATGGAAACTGGACACAGAGCATGATGCTATCTATTGGGGCGAATCCTTGCTGGCAAGCAAATGATAACACTTTTACTTCTTCCCTGCGCAATATACTCCACTCAATATCAATACCGCACCCATAAGTGCCATTATGGTCAATTGCTCTCCCAGCAGGAAAGCAGAGCCTACCAACGTGAAAAGTGGATTGAGATAAATGTAATTGGAAGCCCGCACCGTGCCCAGTTGTTTCAGTACCAAGTTCCATACCGCAAAGCAGATTAAGGAAGCCAGTACGCCCAAGAACAGAAGATTCAACAGAACGGCAGGCTCCGTCAGCCTCGCTACATCGAACTGCCAGGGACGGACGAGGAAGGCGGGAAGAATGGTCAGCACGCCATAAAAGAATATTTTACGGGTAATGAAAACAGTACTGTAACGATCGGCCATCTTCCGCATTATCAAACTATAAAATGCCCACGAAAAGGCGGCAAGCAATGTAAGGAAATCACCCAACGGAGAAAGTTTCAATACGAAATGACCGTTATAAACCACCAGTGCCACGCCCACCAATGCCAGCAAAGAACCGCCTATCAGGCTGCGGGTAGCTTTTTCCTTCTTATAAATCAGCAGAGAAAGGATTGTAGTAAGCAGCGGCGTGGTGCAGACAATGAATGCTACGTTCGTTGCCAACGTTATCTCCAAAGCGGTGTTCTCCGTCAGAAAGTAGAACGAACCACCCGTGATACCGCCCAGAAATAGCCAAAGTTCATCTTTCCAGTTATCGGCAAAGAGCCTGCGGGGAGAAATAAACCAAATGCCCACATAAGCAATCAGAAAACGCAGCAGGAATATTTCCTGAGGAGAAAGTCCGTGTCCGATTAATACTTTCGTAGAGATGAATGTCAACCCCCATATTGCTACTGTGCAAATGGCAATCAGGTGGTAAGTGTAGTTTTTCTTTGGATTCATACGTTCGTTCGCCTGTAAGTTGCGGACAAAGATACATCATTTTAAATAAAAAGGGATGGAATCTTCTCAGACTTCATCCCTTGAAATATCCTAAAAATCTTTTTCTGTAAAATCCTATTGAACTAATTTAGCTATTACTTGTATTACAAACAAAAAATTAGTTTTAAAAGCACATCACAAATATAGGTAATAAAAAATGAATTATCAAGCGTTAAGCTGTGTTTTTTATACTACTTATATATAAATCTGAAAATAAACCCGTAACTTTGCACCGATATTAACCAGTTATTAACTGGTTTAAACCATAGAACTAACAGTGTTTTCAACAATATACTAACAAATACCATTATGGAATACAATTTCAGGGAGATTGAAAAGAAATGGCAGAAACGGTGGGTGGAGAATAAAACCTACCAAGTGACGGAAGACGAAAAGAAGCAGAAATTCTATGTGCTGAATATGTTCCCCTACCCATCCGGTGCGGGCTTGCACGTAGGTCATCCGCTGGGATATATTGCTTCTGATATTTACGCCCGCTACAAACGACTGCAAGGTTTCAATGTTCTCAATCCCATGGGATATGATGCTTACGGACTTCCCGCTGAACAGTACGCCATACAAACGGGACAGCACCCTGCCATTACTACCGTCAACAATATCAACCGCTATCGCGAGCAGTTGGACAAAATCGGTTTCTCCTTCGACTGGAACCGCGAAATCCGTACTTGCGAACCCGAATATTATCACTGGACCCAATGGGCTTTCCAGAAGATGTTCAACAGCTACTACTGCAACGACGAAAAGCAGGCACGTCCCATCCAGGAGCTGATTGACGCATTCGCCATATACGGCAACGAAGGTCTGAATGCCGCTTGCAGCGAAGAACTCAGCTTCACCGCCCAGGAATGGAATGCCAAGAGCGAAAAAGAACAGCAGGAAATACTGATGAACTACCGCATCGCCTACCTGGGCGAAACAATGGTGAACTGGTGTCCCCAACTGGGAACCGTGCTCGCCAATGACGAGGTAGTGGACGGCGTATCAGAGCGTGGCGGCTTCCCCGTAGTTCAGAAGAAGATGCGCCAATGGTGTCTCCGTGTATCTGCCTATGCACAACGCCTGTTGGACGGACTTGATACCATCGACTGGACCGAATCCCTGAAAGAAACCCAAAAGAACTGGATAGGCCGCAGCGAAGGTGCCGAAATACAATTCAAGGTAAAGGACAGCGATATCGAGTTTACCATCTTCACCACCCGTGCAGATACGATGTTCGGTGTTACCTTTATGGTATTGGCTCCCGAAAGCGAACTGGTGCCGCAACTCACTACCCCGCAACAGAAAGCAGAAGTAGACGCTTACCTGGAACGCACCAAGAAGCGTACCGAACGTGAACGCATTGCCGACCGCAGCGTTACCGGTGTATTCTCCGGAAGCTATGCCGTGAATCCTTTCACCGGCGAAGCTGTGCCCATCTGGATCAGCGACTATGTACTTGCCGGATATGGAACAGGTGCCATCATGGCCGTACCTGCACACGACAGCCGCGACTATGCTTTCGCCAAGCACTTCGGACTGGAAATACGTCCGTTGGTAGAAGGCTGTGACGTTAGCGAAGAAAGTTTCGATGCCAAAGAAGGTATCGTATGCAACTCTCCGCGCGAAGGCGTCGCTCCTTATTGCGACCTTTCATTGAACGGACTGACCATCAAAGAAGCTATTGAAGCTACTAAGAAATACGTAAAAGAGCACAACCTGGGACGTGTGAAAGTAAACTTCCGCCTGCGCGATGCCATCTTCTCACGTCAGCGTTACTGGGGTGAACCATTCCCGGTTTACTACAAGGACGGAATGCCTTATATGATTGACGAAAGCTGTCTGCCCCTCGAACTCCCCGAAGTAGCCAAATTCCTGCCTACCGAAACAGGCGAGCCCCCATTGGGACACGCCACCAAGTGGGCTTGGGACACTGCGAACAAATGCGTGGTAGAAAACGAAAAGATAGACAATGCCACCATCTTCCCGCTGGAACTCAACACCATGCCCGGTTTTGCAGGTTCAAGCGCTTACTATCTGCGCTACATGGACCCGCACAACCACACCGCCCTTGTCGACAAGAAAGTAGATGAATACTGGCGCAACGTAGACCTCTACGTAGGTGGTACCGAACATGCCACCGGTCACTTGATATACTCCCGTTTCTGGAACAAATTCCTGCACGACCTGGGCGTTTCGGCAGTAGAAGAACCGTTCCAGAAGTTGGTGAACCAGGGTATGATTCAAGGCCGAAGCAACTTTGTTTATCGTATCAAAGACACCAATAAGTTCGTATCTCTGAACCTGAAAGACCAGTACGACACTACCCCACTCCATGTGGATGTAAACATCGTATCCAACGATATCCTGGATCTCGAAGCCTTCAAAGCATGGCGTCCCGAATACGAAACGGCAGAGTTCATTCTCGAAGACGGCAAGTACATCTGCGGATGGGCTGTGGAAAAGATGAGCAAATCCATGTTCAACGTGGTCAATCCCGATATGATTGTAGAGAAATACGGTGCAGACACACTGCGTATGTACGAAATGTTCCTCGGCCCGGTAGAGCAATCAAAGCCCTGGGATACAAACGGCATAGACGGTGTACACCGCTTCATCAAGAAGTTCTGGAGCCTGTTCTACGACCGCAACAACAACTATATGGTAACGGACGAACCTGCTACCAAGGACGAACTGAAATCACTGCACAAACTCATCAAGAAGGTAACGGGAGACATCGAACAGTTCTCTTATAATACCAGTATCAGTGCTTTCATGATTTGCGTAAATGAGCTGTTCACACTGAAGTGCAACAAAAAGGAAATACTGAACCAGTTTGTCATCGTACTGGCTCCTTTCGCTCCCCACGTATGCGAGGAACTGTGGGAAACGCTGGGTAATACAGGTTCCGTATGTGATGCCCAATGGCCGCAACACAACGAAGAATACCTGGTGGAAGATACGATTAACTATACCATTTCCTTCAACGGAAAGGCACGTTTCAATATGGAGTTCCCTGCTGATGCAGCATCGGATGCCATCCAAACTGCTGTATTGGCCGACGAACGCTCTGCTAAATGGATAGAAGGCAAAGCCATCGCCAAGGTAATCGTAGTGCCTAAGAAGATTGTGAACATCGTTGTTAAATAATAGATATGCGAATTACAAAACCAGCCAAAGCGGAAGTGATGAGAGAGTTGAGAGACTACGTATTCATCACTTTCGGACTCATCAGCTATGCCTTGGGATGGGCAGCGTTCCTTATCCCCTACCAGATCACGACCGGCGGTACTACCGGTATCGGTGCTATCATCTATTACGCCACCGGATTTCCCATCCAATGGTCGTATTTCATTATCAACGCCGTCCTAATGACGTTTGCCATCAAGATACTGGGACCTAAGTTTAGCATCAAGACTACGTTTGCCATCTTCGGACTGACTTTCTTCCTGTGGTTCTTCCAGGTACTGGTGAACGGACCGGACGGTGTTCCACCACAGATACTGGGACCGGGACAAGACTTTATGGCTTGCCTGATAGGCGCTGCAATGTGCGGTATCGGACTCGGTGTAGTGTTCAACTGCAACGGAAGCACCGGCGGTACGGATATCATTGCCGCCATTATCCACAAGTACCACGACGTCACCTTAGGACGTATGATAATGGCTTGCGATGTCGTCATCATCAGTTCCTGCTACTTCATCTTCAACGACTGGAGACGGGTGATATTTGGTTTTGTAACCCTGTTTGTCATCGGATTTATACTGGATTACATCGTAAACAGTGCCCGCCAATCCGTTCAATTCTTCATCTTCTCCAAAGAATACGAGAAGATTGCCGACCGCATCACCAAAGAAACCCATCGCGGTGTGACGGTGCTCGACGGCATAGGCTGGTACAGCAAACGAAACGTAAAAGTACTGGTGGTGCTTGCCTATAAGCGCCAGTCCGTCGAAATCTTCCGCATGGTGAAAGACATCGATCCGAACGCTTTCATCTCTCAAAGCTCCGTAATCGGTGTCTACGGAGAAGGATTCGACCGCATCAAAGTGAAATAAGAGTAACTTGCGTTACCAAACCACGAATATATAGGAGATTATAGTATGAGAAAGAAATTTGTATTTGCCACCAACAATGCTCATAAGTTGGAGGAGGTCACTGCTATCTTAGGCGAAAAGGTAGAACTTCTCAGCATGAAGGACATCAATTGCCATGTCGATATTCCCGAAACTGCAGATACACTCGAAGGAAACGCTTTAATCAAAGCAAGATACATCTTCGATAATTATCAACTGGATTGCTTTGCCGACGACACCGGACTGGAAGTGGAAGCCTTGAACGGAGCTCCCGGAGTATATTCGGCACGTTATGCCGGCGATGCACACAATTCGGAAGCCAATATGAAGAAGTTGCTGCAAGATATGGAAGGCATAGAGAACCGTAAAGCCCAATTCCGTACCGTATTTGCTCTTATCGTCAACGGAAAGGAACATCTGTTCGAAGGAATTGTAAAAGGCGAAATAACAAAGACCAGACACGGCAACTCAGGTTTCGGATACGATCCTATATTTATTCCCGAAGGATATACGCAGACGTATGCCGAAATGGGAAATGAATTGAAAAATAAAATCAGTCACCGGGCGGTAGGGGTGAATAAGCTCTGCAACTTCTTAACGAAATACTAATAGTATTTTTCAATTCCACCAAACCCTGTTATTGTTTTATTTTCTTTTGTTTTACTGATAAAGTTGTTTAGTCGTTTTTCAAATTCTTCCGGTCGTTTCCTTGCTGCTTCAATGTATGCAATCCGAATACGTTTATATGTGTCGGAAAAGCGTTGATAATTACTCCATACTATTTCATCTTCTTTCAATCTGTCAATTATATCATTTGGAAAGATAAAAGGATCAGATAAAACATTCCGTATTTTATCTTCAAATTTAGGATGTATCATCTTATGTTCCAATAACCATTTAAGCCTTTCCTTATTGGCTTGCGAGTAAGTACTTTTAGGGTTTCTGGGCGTGAAATGCTGAATTTTATGTTCCTCGTCAAGCGACTTTATCGTACTGTCAATCCACCCGAAACAAAGGGCTTCTTCAACAGCATCATTATATAGAACACTCTTTTTGCCCGAAGATTTATTAGGGAATACAAACCAAATGTCATTGGCAGTCTCAAAGTTGTCAGCCAACCACTTCCGCCAATCTTTTCTGTTCTCAAAATATTTTATTTCCATTGGTATAACAAGTCGTTTAAACTAACAATTTTACTACTCTGCCTGATTTTGCTTTTCAGTCGAACGTTTATTTTATAATCCCAGCTTTGCCGATATCTCCAACATCCTCTTAATCGGTTTCACCGCCTTCTCTGCAATCTCAGCATCCACCTTTATTTCGGGAGATTCATTCTTCAGACAATCATAGAGCTTCTCCATCGTATTCAACCGCATGAAGCTACACTCATTGCAGGCACAAGTGCTATCGTTGGGAGGAGCCGGAATAAAGGTTGTCTGCGGGCACTTCTTCTGCATCTCATGCAAGATACCCGATTCGGTGGCTACAATATAGCTCTTCTCAGGATGAGTCACCGCATACTTCAGCAAGGCAGCTGTAGAACCTACCACATCGGCCAGTTTCAATACCGTACTCTTGCATTCGGGATGAGCCAGCACCACTGCATCGGGATATTTCGTTTTCATTTCAACAATCTTTTCAACCGAGAATTGCTCGTGTACATGGCATGCGCCGTCCCATAGTAACATATTTCTTCCGGTGATGGAGTTGATATAATTCCCCAGGTTCCGGTCCGGCCCGAAGATTATTTTCTCATCTTTGGGGAAGCTTTCCACAATCTGACGGGCGTTGGTAGAAGTCACCACCACATCTGTCACCGCCTTTACGGCAGCTGTTGTATTAACGTATGATATCACCGTATATCCGGGATGCTCTTTGACAAACTGACCGAACTTATCCGCCGGACAACTATCCGCCAATGAACAGCCTGCCTCCATATCGGGCACCAGCACCTTCTTGTCGGGACAGAGCACCTTTGCCGTCTCGCCCATGAAGTGAACGCCGCACATCACAATGATATCCGCTTCCGTCCGTGCCGCCCATTGGGCCAGGGCAAGGCTATCGCCTACGTAGTCGGCTATATCTTGTATTTCACCCTTCTGGTAGTAGTGTGCCAGGATCACTGCATTCTTCTCTTTCTTCAGTTGGTTGATAGCTTCTATAAGATTATCCATAATTATATTTTTTATTTCTCTTTTATTCTTTAAAAATCCTTTGATAGTGATGATAGCCTGTTAATAGTGTGAACAAATAAATACGATTTTTGTTGCTTATGAAGTTATTAGTACACAGCAAAATGTTGTTCATCTGTTATTAACCGGAGCTGTGAAAGTATATCTACTGATTATAAGCCCTCTATTGTCCTGTTATCTCACTTCATTAACACCTTGTTGATGAACCGCAAAGTTAATAACTTTACAGTTATAAACCGATGGAATAGTACTTAAAAATGTGTTTAAATAGCCCTTGAAAGTTTCTCTTAACTTTTTTGTAATGTTCGTTACCGTGTTGTAATATGCATTACTTTGAATAATGCAAGGATTAGTTTTAAAATTCTTTCCCTTCTCTATTGACACCTTTTCAACGGTTATTAACCGGGATATAAACGGAAAGAAGTATCTTTGCACAAGGAAAACAGGAAGACAAAGACCAGTGTCTATCAAGTCAGTATAAATCAATGTATTAAATCAACGAATCGTTATGCGTAAACTGAAGATAACAGAGTTGAACCGCATCAGTGCGGAAGAGTTTAAGGAAGCTGAGAAGTTGCCCCTGGTGGTGGTATTGGATAACATTCGCAGTCTGCATAATATAGGTTCCGTGTTCCGTACTTCGGATGCTTTTCGTATTGAATGTATCTATCTCTGTGGTATCACGGCTACTCCGCCACATCCTGAAATGCATAAAACGGCTTTGGGGGCAGAGTTCACCGTCGATTGGAAGTATGTTAATAACGCGGTGGAAGCTGTTGATAACCTTAAATCGGAAGGTTATACCGTTTACTCGGTGGAGCAGGCAGAAGGTAGTATTATGCTGGATGAGTTGACTTTAGACAAGTCCGGAAGATATGCCGTAGTGATGGGGAATGAGGTGAAGGGTGTTCAACAGGAAGTGATAGACCATTCAGATGGTTGCATCGAAATACCGCAGTATGGCACCAAGCATTCTTTGAATGTATCGGTGACGGCAGGCATCGTTATTTGGGATTTATTCAAGAAACTGAGAAATTAACAACCCGGTTAATAAACTGTTTATATCCTGTTTGGTGCATCTATAGATGCAGCGCGGGGGATCTATAGACGCAGCACGCTGGATCTATAGATGCAGTAAACCGAATATATAGATACTATGAACGGCATTGCAGAAAAGTCAATGATGTGGAATTTGTGGCATGGTTGCCATAAACTGAGTGCAGGTTGCAAGCATTGTTATGTTTATCGTGGCGATGCCAAAAGAGATGTGGACAGTTCGGTAGTAACCCAAACTAAGAACTTCGATTTACCCCTGCGGAAGAAGCGGAACGGAGAGTTCAAAATACCATCGGGAACATTGGTTTATACCTGTTTTACTTCCGATTTCTTTGTAGAAGATGCCGATGCATGGCGTGCCGAAGCATGGGAAATGATGCATCAGCGCAGCGATCTTCATTTCTTGATGATAACCAAGCGTATCGATCGCTTTGCCGATTGCTTGCCCCGGGATTGGGGCGATGGGTATGAAAATGTAACCATCTGCTGTACGGTAGAGAACCAGGCATGTGCCGACTATCGCCTGCCTATCTACAAAGCCGCTCCCATAAAGCATAAAATAATCATCTGCGAACCGTTATTAGAAAAGATAGATCTAACCCCTTACCACATTTCAGAATGGATAGAGCAAGTCGTTGCTGGTGGAGAATCGGGTTATGAAGCCCGTCCCTGCGACTTTGATTGGGTGATGGAGCTTCGGCGGGTATGTGTGGAAAACAACGTTTCGTTTTGGTTTAAACAGACGGGTTCAAAGTTTATCAAAGACGGGGAACTGTACAATGTAAAGAGACAGTTTCAACACTCGCAGGCTCGTAAAGCCGGAATAAACTTTAAGTAATAGAATTGAAATTGCACCCTCATGGTGCAGAAAACACGTGATTCCTGCACCATCATGGTGCAATTTTACTATCTTTGTCCGTAAATACATCAATTTATGGATAGATTATACGAAAGCTTCAACAAACTTCTGAAAGAAACAGATACTGGTTTTATCCGTTATAAATACGATGAAATCAAGTGGGAGAGCCGTATGCTTGGGTTAGTAGGACCGCGAGGTGTGGGAAAGACAACTATGTTTCTGCAATACATCAAAAAGAACCTGTCGGCTAAAGATACGTTGTATGTATCGGCAGATAATATGTATTTTGTGACTAATACATTGATTGACTTGGCTGATAAATTCAGCAAGCAAGGTGGGAAACATCTGTTTATTGATGAAATTCATAAATACCCGGATTGGTCGCGGGAGTTGAAACAACTGTATGATACTTATACGGATATGCAGATTCTCTTTACCGGTTCATCTATTCTGGATATTTATAAAGGTATGGCAGACTTAAGCCGAAGAGCACCTATCTATGAAATGCAAGGATTGTCTTTTCGGGAATATCTGCGTTTATTTCACAACCTGTCCGTTCCTGTCTATACACTTGAAGATATATTGGAGCAGAAAGCAGAGATTTCGGGTGTGAATCATCCTTTACCTATGTTTAGTGATTATCTGCGAAAGGGGTATTATCCTTTTAGTCGTGATGCTGATTTTGATGTGGAGTTGGAACAAGTCATCAATCAGACTATGGAAATTGATATTCCGCAGTATGCCAATATGAATGTATCTACCGGGCGAAAGTTGAAACAGTTGTTGATGGTGATTGCTAAAAGTGTTCCTTTCAAGCCGGTGATGCAGAAGTTGGCAGACCTGACGGGAGCCGGACGAAACTATATAAATGATTATCTGCTATATATGGAACGTTGCGGAATGATATCCCAATTGCGTGACGAAACCGGAGGAATCCGTAGTTTGGGTAAAGTAGAAAAGGTGTATCTGGATAATACGAATCTTATCTATGTTTTAGGGAAGATGGAATCGAATGTGGGTAACGTCCGCGAAACCTTCTTTTATAATCAGATGAGAGTGAAACAAGAAATAACTTCTTCCCGATTGGCTGATTTCCAAATAGGAGAACGGACCTTTGAAGTAGGTGGAAAAGGGAAAGGACAAAAACAAATATCCGAAGCGCAGGAAGGATATATAGTAAAAGATGATATCGAATCGGGTTATGGCAACGTAATTCCTCTTTGGTGCTTTGGATTGAATTATTAGAGTTGTCCGTTCTCTACCATCAGTATCACCCGTTCTGTTAGTGCATCGTCTCCCGTCGGGTCGTACTGCTTCTTGAGGCTGGCACCGAACAGGGCGGCAAAGGTTTGATAGAAGCCTGCTTTGAAAGGGCCCATGAAGGCTTTTACCAGTTCATAGCCGGTGGAGTTGGTTTGGCGGTCTACGAGTTTTATCAGTAGCTTGCCCTGGGCAAAACTGAGCTTCTTCATGCGCGGGGTGTATTGCTCCTTCATGCTTTTCTCTACTGCTTTCATGTGCCTTTGGCGTGCCTTTTCGTTGGGCAGGGTCATCATGTACTCGTAGGTTTCGATGATGGCACGGTTCACTTCTTTGGAGATGGGGAGCACTTTCTTTACGTCGCGAACCAGTTTATAGTAATTGTTCATTTCCCGCTTGTTCTTAAACTTCAGTGGCTTGAAGATATAGACAGTAGGGAGTTTGACGTACGGGATGGTATCGCCTTCGTAAACGCACATCGGGGTAAGATAGATACTCTTTTGCACTTCAGTCTGCGGGGGTTGCTGCTGTGCAAGGCATTTCAAGCTCCCAATGAAGAGAAACATGATGAGTATTACTATGTTAAGCCTTGTGTTCATGCCACAAAAGTACATCATTCTTTGGAATGTTACTGCATCGCTTTAACTTTTCCTTGTTCAATTAACTTATTTAAGGTAACTTCGCGACCCGTAAATACGAAAGCAACCTATTATAAATGAAATTCGTCAAGATAGGAGTCTTCTTGAGTATGCTGCTACTGACTCCTGTACTTGAAGCTCAAAATACGCCCGTGTCTCTTTGGGAAGAGAACCTGGAACAGCTCTCGATGGAGAGTGAAGAAGAATATAACTGGGAGGATGAACTGGAAGAGTTATCCCGACGGTTACAAGAACCTGTTAATATCAATACAGCCACCAAGCGTCAGTTGGAGCAATTTCCTTTTCTTACGGACATTCAAATCGAGAATCTTTTGGCTTATGTCTATATCCACGGACAGATGCAGACCGTGTATGAACTGCAACTGGTGGAAGAAATGGATAAGCACACCATCGAACTGCTGCTTCCTTTCATCTGTGTGCAGGCAGTGGAAGGGAGTAGGGGATATCCTGCCTTGAAAACTATCCTGAAGTATGGAAAGCAAGAGGTGCTTGTCCGGGCGGATGTTCCTCTCTATACCCGCAAGGGGTATGAGAAGAGTTATTTGGGACCTTCTTTTTATCAGTCTTTGCGATATGGTTTTCATTACGGGGATTATCTCCAGGTGGGCATTACGGCCGAGAAAGATGCGGGAGAACCTCTCTTTGCTTTGCATGACAAGAAAGGGTATGATTATTATTCTCTTTATTTTCTTATTAAGAACCTGGGCAGGCTGAAGGCTTTGGCATTGGGCAATTACAGGTTGAGTTTCGGGCAAGGGCTGGTGTTGAGTACGGACTTCCGGTTGGGCAAAACGTTCTCTATGTCTACTTCGGAATATCGTACCGGAGGGATAAAGAAGCACAGCTCTACCGATGAATACAATTACTTCCGCGGGGCGGCAGCGACGGTGGCGGTACTTCCTTCTTTGGAATTCTCTGCTTTCTATTCCCATCGGTCGATGGATGGAGTGGTGAAGGATGGGGAGATTACTTCTATCTACAAAACAGGCCTGCATCGCACACAGAAAGAAGCGGATAAGGCGGATGCCTTTACTCTGCAATTAATGGGTGGCAACGTGACTTACGAAAAGAATTCCTTGAAGGTAGGGGTGACGGGCATCTATTATTTCTTTAATCATCCATACGAACCCAAGTTGAACAAGTATGCAAAGTACAATCTGCATGGAAATGATTTCTATAATGCGGGCATTGACTATAAATACCGTTTGGGACGTTTTGCATGGGTGGGAGAGGCGGCCATCGGAAAACAGGGTTATGCTTTGCTCAATCAGCTGCGGTATAACCTGTCTTCCGATTACCGGCTGTTGCTTATCCATCGTTATTATTCCTATGATTACTGGTCTATGTTCGGCCGTTCTTTTGGTGAAAGCAGTACGCCGCAGAATGAAAACGGCTGGTATCTGGCGGCAGAAGCGACTCCCGTTGCCCATTGGAAATTCTTTGCCTCACTGGATCTGTTCAGTTTTCCCTGGTGGAAGTATCGCATCAGCAAGCCTTCGCAGGGAGTGGACGGTATGTTCCAGGCTGCTTATTCTCCGCGGCGCAATCTGTCCATGTACCTCAATTATCGCTATCGGCAGAAAGAAAGGGATGTGACGGGGACAAGCGGTAAAATCATCCTTCCCACCTTCCAGCATCGTCTGCGCTATCGGCTGACCTATACTCCCGGCAACTGGAGTATCCGTACTACGTTGGATTATAATCATTTCCATTCGCAGGGAAAGCCCGCCAGCCGGGGATACCAATGTACACAGTCTTGTGCCTATGCCTTTCCTTCTTTCCCCCTGTCCGTATCTTTGCAAGGCAGCTATTTCCACACAGACGATTACGACTCCCGCGTTTACATTTCCGAAAAAGGTCTGCTATACACTTTCTACACGCCTTCTTTCTCCGGCAGAGGTTTCCGTTATTCCACCCATCTGCGCTATGATTTGAACAAAGCCATGATGCTTCTCCTCAAGTTCGGGCAGACGGTTTATCAAGACCGTGAAACCATCGGTTCGGGCAACGACCTGATAGACGGGAATAAGAAAACAGACTTGCAGATGCAACTGCGTATCAAGTTTTAGCTTTATCGCTTTCCTCCAAAGTGAATATTTCATTCACCGTCTTCCCGAACGCTTCCGATATCTTCAATGCCAGCAGCGTAGAAGGAACATATTTCCCTGACTCTATAGCATTTATGGTCTGTCGGCTCACCCCTATGGCTTCGGCCAATTGCTGTTGAGTGATATGCTTGATGGCTCTTTCCACTCTTAACGTATTAGTCATTGTTGCTCCTCCTGAATTTATAAAGTTCGATATTGTACATTAAGTTTTAGGCTAAACTATAGGTTACCTTTTTCTTTATTTCCTATCTTTGCAGTGATGATAATCCAAAGTACAACTTTGGATTATCATGATAAACGAAAGTATAGCCTTGGATTATCATCCTAATAAATGAGGTTGGAAATATGATAAACAGAATATTGAAACTGGAAGATGCTTCTACAGAAAGTGTTTTTCTTTGGGGGGCACGCCAGACGGGGAAAAGTACGTTGCTCAATACTTTGTTTCCCGATGCAAGGTATTATGACTTGCTGAAATCGGATGTTTTTGAACGTTTACATCGACGTCCCGCCCTGCTGCGTGAAGAATTGATGCTGGCCGATGAAGAAGATTTGGTAATTATCGACGAAGTACAGAAAATACCGGAGCTGCTGGATGAAGTTCATTGGCTGATTACGAATAAGAATCTTCGCTTCGTGCTCTGTGGATCGAGTGCCAGAAAACTGAAGCGTTGTGGTGCCAATTTACTTGGAGGACGTGCGGTTCGTAACGTTCTTTATCCTTTTGTAAGTGCAGAATTGGCGGACTTTGATTTATTGCGGGCTGTCAATAACGGTATGCTTCCCCGGCATTATCAGATTGAAAATCCGGAGAAAAGGCTTCAGGCGTATATCGGAGATTATCTGCAGGAAGAAATATTGGCTGAGGCACTGACGCGCAACCTGAACTCATTTTCCCGGTTTCTGGAAGTAGCTGCTCTGACGGATGGCGAGATACTGAACTATCAGAATATTGCTACTGATTGTGGTGTAAGCGCTACGACAGTAAAAGAATATTTCTCTATTCTTTCCGAAACCATGATAGGATATGTGATACCCGCTTACTCCAAAGTGATGAAACGTCGCCTTATCCAGACACCGAAATTCTATTTCTTTGATGTAGGCATTGTGAATTACCTGACGAGACGCCGTAGTATGCTTCCCGGTTCTGCTGACTTCGGGCATGCCTTTGAGCATTTGGTGATACAGGAACTTGTGGCTTATATTGGTTATAGCAACTGCGGGCATCAACTTTCTTACTGGAGAACAGCATCCGGTTATGAAGTAGATGCCATCTTGAACGATGCCGAGGTAGCTATCGAAATAAAATCTTGCCAAGAAGTACAATCCCGGCATTTGCGGGGATTGAAGGCTTTTAAAGAAGAGCATCCTGAGGCGAGGCTGATTGTAGTTTCTTTGGATGTAAATCCCCGCGTGATGAATGGAGTAGAAATTTGGCCTGCTACACAATTCTTGCAAAAACTTTGGAGCGGCAAGATTGTTTAGTATAGTAGTTTCACTTAACTTTGCTATCACATAGTGGCTCACTTAAACAGATTAAATTGTAAGTAATATGACTGTCATTTATCCGTCTCCCATCTTCGGTCCTGTTCATTCCCGCCGTTTGGGAGTATCTTTAGGGATTAACTTATTGCCGGCAGACGGTAAAGTATGTACATTCGACTGCATTTATTGCGAATGTGGTTTCAATAAAGACCATCGGCCTAAACAGGCATTGCCCACACGTGAGGAAGTACGCACAGCGCTCGAAACCCGCTTGCAGGATATGCAGCAGAACGGGCCTACTCCCGATGTACTGACCTTTGCCGGTAACGGAGAGCCGACGGCGCATCCTCACTTCCCCGAAATTATAGAAGACACGCTTGCCTTGCGCGATCAATATTTTCCGAAGGCTAAAGTCAGTGTGTTGAGCAATTCTACGTTTATCCATCGCCCTGCCGTATTCGAGGCTCTGAGTAAGATTGATAATAATATCCTTAAATTGGATACCGTAGACGAGGCGTATATCCGTGAAGTGGACCGGCCTACGGGCAAGTATTCCGTTGCTTCCATCATCGACGGTATGAAGGCGTTTAAAGGCAATTGCATCATACAGACTATGTTCATGAAAGGCGGCTACGAAGGTAAGGATGTGGATAATACTTCTGATAAATACGTCCTTCCCTGGCTGGAGGCTGTCAAAGAAATCGCTCCCCGGCAAGTGATGATTTATACTATTGATCGCGAGACGCCCGACCAGGATTTGCAGAAAGCTACGCACGAAGAGCTGGATCGGATAGCGGAACTGGTGAGGGAAGCGGGAATACCGGTCAGTGTTTCCTATTGAACCCCCCGTCCCCCTGAAGGGGGAGGAGAATACTCTCAGAGGTGACTAATAAATTCTATTACAAAGTAAAACCATCCTCCTCCCCCTTCAGGGGGACGGGGGGTAATACATTAAATTATGAAACCAATTGCAATCAAAGAACTAAACGAGAACTTCTTCGAAGCCATAGGCAAGGAGTGGATGCTGATAACAGCCGGTAATCAAGAACATTTCAATACCATGACCGCCAGTTGGGGTGGCATCGGCTTTCTTTGGAACAAGCCGGTGGTATTTGTCTTTATCCGTCCGGAACGCTATACTTTCGAGTTTGCCGAAAAGAGCGAATACTTCACGCTTTCTTTCCTGGGCGAAGAGAACAGAGCCATTCATAAGATTTGTGGCAGCAAGTCCGGCAGGGAAGTAGATAAGGTAAAAGAAACCGGATTGAAGCCCGTTATCACCGAGAAAGGAAACATCTTTTTCGAGCAAGGGCGCCTAAGCCTGGAATGCCGCAAGCTCTATACCGATACAATCAAAGAAGAGTGCTTTATCCATCCCGAAACCGTGAAACAATGGTATGGTGGGGCTCATGGCGGATTTCACCACCTGTATGTGGCGGAGATTACCGGGGCTTGGATAAGAGAATAAGCGTAAGTAAGAGGAATAAACGTAGATAGAGGAAGTAGTAAACAATCAGTTTTTCTTCCAAAGACTCAAATCATACGTAGCTTCTACCTCATTCTCCACCTCATCCGGCAGGGCAGGGAAGAAGTCGATGCCTGTAATCCGTTCCACTTCATCCACTGTGTTGACGTAGGCGTCCAGTGGATGATTGCCGGAAGCATTCTTATAGATAAAGCCGATGGCTTTGGGCGGATTGCTTTCGGTGCAGAGCACTACCTTGAAGAAGGCTTCGGGCACGGTGACCCGGTGCCGCTTGCCGATGGTACGGTGCTTCCGGTCGTAGAGAATGGGGCCGCAGACGATGTATATCTTTCCTTCTTTCTGTGCCCAATGACGGCAGGCCTTTTCCAGTTCTTTCCAGTCCCCGCGGTTCAGGTTGTGGTTTTGCGGGCAGATGTTGGTCATGTAGAAACTTTCCTGCATGGCTTTCCAGTGCCAGCGGTTGTCGCCGGCGGGGCACATGTGTCCGCGATCCATGCCGGCTCCTTTATAGTCGTCGGTAGTCACGGCTTCGCTTTCGGGCAGGTCGGGGTCGGGCAGGAACTTATCCGTGCGGCTTTCACGTTCTATCAGCTTTTCGGGAGTGAGTTCCCAAGCTACCCAGTTGGGTATCTTCAAATCTTTGTTATAAGATACGGTATAGCCTTTCCGTTGCAGAATCTGTTCGGAAGTGTTCTTCAGCTTTGCAGGTATTTCGAGGCGGACATCTGCCGGAAGTTCTACCTTTGCGGGAGCTTCAACCGTTTGTTTACCGTTCGACAGAGCCTTTGTAACGGGTTCGTAGGCAAGACAGATGATACAGATGAACAGTATCAGGTAATAGACGCCTTGCGATTGTTTCTTTTTTCTTCTTTTTGCCATGATATGAATCACCCCCCCGGAGGGGAATACTTTGTAAATATGAGAACTATTCTCCTTCCCCTTTAGGGGAACGAGGGGTCGATAATCATAGTATTTCTTTAGCCCGGTCCAGTGCTACATTGATATTCGAACAGATATTCTCCTTACCCAGCAGCGTGTAGAAGCCGGATTTCTCCAATACCTTGTGCACATTTTCGTTGACACCGGAGAGAACGATGGTTATCTTTTCCTTTTGAGACATCTGGCAAAGGCTGGTAAGGTTATGGATACCCGTAGAGTCGATGAAAGGTACTTGGCGCATACGGATGATACGTACCTTGGGGCGGTCACCCAGTTGCGCCATTACTTCTTCAAACTTAGTGGCGATGCCGAAGAAATACGGGCCGTTTATTTCGTACACTTCCACTCCCTTCGGAATCATCAGATGCTCTTCGTTGAGGGCGACGTCCGATTCTGCATTCGGGTCTATCTCGTCCTTGATAACCGATATCTCAGTTGTTTCCATCACACGGCGCATAAAGAGTACACAGGCAATGACGAGGCCCGTCTCAATGGCAATGGTCAAGTCGAAGATTACGGTCAGGAAGAAAGTAATCAGCAGTACGGTGACATCCGATTTAGGGTTCTTCAACAATCCTTTGAATACGCGCCAGCCGCTCATATTATAAGATACCACTACCAGCACTCCCGCCAGGCAAGCCATCGGGATATATTGCGCCAGCGGCATGAGGAACAGCAGTATAAGAAGCAGCACCACCGCATGCACTATACCGGCTACGGGCGATTTGCCTCCGTTGTTGATATTCGCCATCGTGCGGGCAATGGCTCCGGTGGCAGGAATACCGCCAAACAGCGGCGTAACCAGGTTGGCAGCTCCCTGTGCTATCAGCTCCGTATTGGAATCGTGCTTGTCGCCAATCACACCGTCCGCCACAGTGGCAGAGAGCAGGGACTCGATAGCCCCCAGCACGGCAATGGTGATGGCAACGGGAAACAGGTTCTTCACCGCTTCCCAATCGAGCGTGGGCATCACGGCATCCGGCAATTCGGCACGGATGCTGAAGCGGTCGCCGATAGTGTCGATGCAACCGATTCCTCCGTATTGTTTCATCAGATATACCGCCACAGTCACTACTACGATGGCAATAAGCGAGCCGGGTATCTTCTTTGAGAATCGGGGTGTGATGGCAATGATAAAGATGCTGACGATGCTTACCACGGTATTCCACACATTCACCGTATCGAAATGCCGCAGGTATATCATCCACTTTCCGATGAAATCTCCCGGAACTTTCTCCCCTCCGAACGTCAGTCCGAAGATATCGGCAATTTGTGTAGTGAAGATGGTGACGGCGATACCGCTCGTGAATCCCACGATGATAGGATAGGGGATGAACTTGATGACCGCTCCCAGCTTGAATACACCTAACAAGATAAGGATAACGCCTGCCATCAGCGTGGCAACAATCAATCCCGACTCTCCGTATTGCTGGATGATGCCATAGACGATAACGATAAATGCCCCGGTAGGTCCGCCAATCTGCACCTTGCTTCCGCCCAGCAGCGAAATGATGAATCCGGCAATAATGGCGGTGATGATACCTTTCTCAGGTGATACTCCAGAGGCGATACCGAACGCAATGGCAAGCGGCAGGGCTACGATACCGACGATGATACCTGCCATCAGGTCGGCCATGAATGTTTCTTTCGAGTAATTCTTTAAAGCTGTGTATAGCTTCGGTTTGAATTCGAACGCTTTCATTTGTAATCTGAAAATCTTTGTTTTACCTGTTGTTATTTGTCTTCTTAAAAAGAAGTTGCAAAATTAGGTAAAATAATACAAATGGTTGCAATTATTCCGCTGTTTTTACTCTAAGCGTGTCGTTCAGTATGTTATATGTGGAAGTTCTGCGGTGGGTTGAGTCGCTTCGGATGCTTGTAGTACCGCCTTGTGTGGTAAAATAAACGTAACTGTTCGACCATGAATCATAGAAACGGTAAACTTTGCATCCATCATGTTCAAAAAGATAGTGCACGGTGTAGTCTTTATTGTTTCTGGGTTGGTCTATGGCAACAGAGCGTTCTGTGAAGCACGAACTGAAGGTCGCTGATAATACAAGTAGCAAGGCTGAAAGTTTGACGAGCTTCTTCATAGTCGTTTTTTTAGTGGGTACGCTGAACACAAAGTTATTGTTTTTTGTTGTAGATAGTAACCTGTATGGCATAAAATGTGTTAAGGCGTTTTTCTTTGGGCTTGTTTATAGAGGCGATGATAGAAAATTCTTATCAGCTGATAGATAAATCCGATGAAGTAAAGTTACGTTTGTTTCAAACTTAATTCGTAATTTTGTAGTGTTGAAAGACAATACGAACGACATTCATACGTAATAACATTAACTAATAAAAAAAGAAACTATGGCTAAAAGTGTTAAGGGAACTCAGACAGAAAAGAATCTGTTGACTTCATTTGCTGGTGAATCACAAGCAAGAATGCGTTATACTTACTTTGCAAGTGTAGCTAAGAAAGAAGGTTACGAACAAATTGCTGCTATCTTCACAGAAACAGCCGACCAGGAAAAGGAACACGCAAAGCGTATGTTCAAGTGGTTGGAAGGTGGTATGGTAGAAATCACTGCCAGCTATCCCGCAGGTATCATCGGCACTACTCTTCAGAATCTTCAGGAAGCTGCTGCCGGCGAGCACGAAGAATGGGCATTGGATTATCCAGGTTTTGCCGACGTTGCCGACGAAGAAGGTTTCCCCGAAATCGCTTTGATGTATCGCAACATAGCCATTGCTGAAAAAGGACACGAAGAACGCTATCGTGCTTTCATTCAGAACATCGAAACTGCCACTGTATTTGCTAAGGAAGGCGAAGTAGTATGGCAATGCCGCAACTGTGGTTTCATCTACACCGGTAAGGAAGCTCCCCAGGTTTGTCCGGCTTGCTTGCATCCGCAGGCTTACTTCGAAGTAATGAAGAAGAACTGGTAATAAGAAGAACTGGTTTACATACATATTATAAAACGCCCGAATGCTTTCATATGAAGTATTCGGGCGTTTTCCTTTACCATTCCGTAAAACATCTTTCATCATTTTTTCAGCACTACCGAAAGCCCTTCGTAGGCTTTGGCGGCATCTATGATTTCGAGCAGTTTCTCCCAGTTCACCACCGGTTCCACTTTGTGGTCGAAGCGCTTTTCGGTTTTTATCGTCAGTCTGCCGTTCCCGGTGGTGGCTTGGGCAATGAAGGCACCGCATTCGTTCTCTACTTTCATATTCAGCTTTTCCAACCCTTCGGGGGAGACTTGGCAGCCTTCGGGCAGGCGGACTGTGATGTCACATCCGTAGCTGCGGGGAATTTCCCGGTAGACGTCTTCTTGGCGCAGGCGCTGTTCGCCCTTAAATTCAAGTTGCGAACCTATCAGGCGGCCTACGGAGAGGATGAGGTTAGGGCCTGCTTTCTTCACATAACCCTCTATTGTGTAGTCCACTTCGTAGGCAAAGGCGGTGCTGTCCGCACGGTTGCCGATGCTGAGGAGGCGGTAACTGATGTCCGCGCCTATCCCTTCATCGAAGCCGTGGTGGCCGATGATTTCGCTCCGGTAACGCTCTTTTTCCTGTTCGCGGTCGCGGCGGTAGCTCTCGCGTAGGTCGGCATGGTATTTCTCTTTGGTTTCGTCGAAGATGGTGGTGGTGATGCCCAGTATGCGGCGCAGGGAGTTATAGAGGTCTTCGTCCAGCACGAAGTAGGGCTGGAAGGGTTCTTTCAGTGCGCCGGTCCTCTCTTCCCGACGGCTGATGTGCAGGGTGGTTCCGTCAATGGAGGCGGTGAGGGTGGATACATCCCGGTTCTCTTCGGGTTTGGCGATGGGAAGGGTGAACCGGGCATTACCTTCCAGAATGGCGTCTTCGCCTTGCAGGTTAGCGGGGATCTCACCGGGGGCGGCGTAGCAGGCGGGGGGCGCGTAATACTTTCCGTTGGCTTCCAGCCGGATGAACCAGACGGTGTAGTGGTAGCTGATGAGTTGGCTGAGGGGAACTTGTGTGTCCTTGGTGGTGATGCCTACCTGATGGTGTATGCCGGCTTTTTCCAGCAGGTCGTGCATCAGCAGGATGAAGCTGGCAGGGGTGTAGTCCGCACCGCTTTCCATATACCGGTAGTAGCAGTATTGATAGAGGTAGTCCATGAGCTTCTCGTCGCTCCATCCTTCGGCCTGGCGGGCTTTGAGGGCTTTGGCTATTTCGCTTTTCCGTCCGCTGCGCAGGCCGGACCAGTTGGTGCCGGGGGCTCTCATGGCGGCGCGGGTATCTTCTATTATCAGTTGCGGGTTGGGGTTGGCGTGCAGTCCTTGTTGGCGGACGCTGGGCGGCATCCAGGCGTAGGGAGTCTTACTGTTGTAGATGAACATCTGAATCATGGGCATCTGCCGGGCGACGTTGTACCACAGACTGGGGATGGGATGCCTGGGGGTGATGGCCCGCAGGTCGAGGATGTAGTTTCCTTCGGCGTCGGTGCTTTGGTCAAAGTCGGGGGCACCGTTCAGGCAGCGGTAGAAGGTGCTCAGTTTGGGATCTATTTCGCAATGCACGGAGTAGGTGAGCAGGGGATATTGCCCGCTGAAATAGAAGCTGAAAGGTTCCAGGTTCTGGTCATTCAGAGTGGTGTATTTGGCGAAGAAGAAGTCAATGATATCGCCTATTTCCAATCCGGGAACGGCCACCTTTTGCCACTTCTCCAAGGTGTTGCCCCGGCTTCGTGCCCGGCGGCTCTCGTCGGTTTCCAGGAATTCTTCGGGGTCTACTTCCTTGATGGTTCCGTCGGGCTTGAAGATGCGTATGCCCAGCACCCGCTGTTGCTCGTTGCGGGTGTAGCGTTCCTTTTCTTGCGAGAGGAAGCTGTATTCCGACATCTCTTCCAGGGCGCTTTGGCTGTTGATGTAGACCAGTTGGCGGAAGATGCCGCGGCAGGTAATCTGCTGCTTGGTCAGTCCCACGCCCCACCAGTCGAGTTTGGTTTTCCGCGTTACTTCCAGGCGGTCGTGTGAGGCAAGGATAACGGCAGGAGCGTTCTTATATTTCTCCGGTATGGACAGGTTGTCGAAGCCGGGAAGTTCCATCGCCCATACTTCGTTGCGCAGTTCGCGGGCGAGGGCGGCATATTTCTCGTCTTCTTTCTGGGCGCTTACGGCGGGGGCGGTGAGCAGGAATAGGAGTAGCAGGAGCAGGCGTACTGCTTTCGGGGAGTGATGTGTTGCTTTCATACTTTTGTAAAGTTATTATTGACTGTTTATTTAATTACGATTTGTTCTTCACAAGCCTTCTTCCAGCGGCGCAGGGCATCGTTCCATGCGGGTATCATCGCCAGTGGAATATGTCTTTTGCGTATCTCCATTACTTTGCGGAACACGATGCGGCCTGCTTCTGCTTGATAGGAGCAGCTCAACACTCCCTGGTCAGTCTCCATACGAAAATCCGGCGGGAGATAAGAAACGGTTCGCCCTTGCGGAATGTCAATCACCACTTCGCGGACGGTGCGGCATCTCCACTGCAATAGATAATCCTGCTGCCGGCGGGTGGTATCTATGGACTGGGCAAAGAAGTCATCGTGCGGGTCAGTCTCGATGTAGAGTTCTCCGTCGGCGGACTGCACAGCGGTGGCGTTGCTTACCTTACCCGTGAGGCGGAGGGCGGGAGCTTCGGGGCGTTCCTCTTCCAGCCGGATGTCCGTGGCGCGGCAGTCGTGTTGCGGGTCGGCAAGCATAGCGCTGAGGAAGTCGTTCTGCAAATCTTTTGCCCGGCTGTGGTAGAGGCTGAGCAATATTTCCTTATGTTCATCGGTGCATGTGCGGGTGGCGGTACCTTCCAGCGACGGTGCATCAGTCAGATGATAATGGTAATGGAGGCTGTCGGTAGCAGTGGGGATTTCCGGTTGGGGGAGGGTCTGCACAAGGCAGTCCGTTCCGTTCTCCACCAGTGCCTTTCGCCCTTGTATTTCTTGCGGAATGGTTTCCAACGGAATGTAGCGGTGGGTAGCATCCAGGCAATAGGTCTGCCCTTGATAGAAGAGCAGGCAGACGGCATGATTGATGGTGGCAAGCGTGGGCACTTCGTCGGGGGAGTAGGCGATGTCGTCTGTGCCGATGTAAGCCATCCGGGCATCGAAGCCTTGTGCCCTGAGAAGGGTACGCAGCAGCAGGGCCATGCCTTTGCAGTCGCCATAACGCTTGCGCAGCACTTCGGTGGGGCGGTCGGGCTGATGTCCGGCAAGGCCGCTTTCGAAGGCTATGTAGCGGATATTCTGCTGCACGTAGGAGTAGGTACGGCGTATCTTCTCCATCTCCGTGGCGCATCCGGCGGTGATTTCCGCCAGCAATGTTTCGGCTTGGGGGAGACTGCAATCCACCTCTGCCAGCTTGTTCAGCCAACGGTACATATCTTGCGTATCATAGAAAGAACCCGTTATCAGCAGATGCGGGTAGAGGTAACTGCTGCCGGGCGTGTTTTCCTCTTTCTTCATGGCGGGCAGCGCCTTCAGGGTATAGACGAAGAGAGAATCTCCTTCCTTGTTCACACTCTTCTCGCACCGGATGCCGGGAGGGAAGTTCTTCTCCACCAACCGGAAGCGGGAGAGGGAGGCGGGGATGGTGACGGAGATGCGCTTCTCGCGGATAAAGTATTCTTCGGGGAGGTAGATGCGTGTAAAGTAGCGCAGGTCGCGGAAGGTGCGGCTGAATTCCACGCTTGCCTTCTTGCCTTGCCGGTCCAGGGAGAGGTCGAAGTAGCAGATGCGGGTATCGTCGAAGAATACGTTCTCCGGCGTGGCGTTCCGGTGGATGGCTTTGGGGGCGAAGATGCCTTTGGCCTTGGCGTTGTCCAGGGAGATAAATTCGCCGTAGCAGACGTAAGGCTGTATATCGGCACCCATGCGGAGGGCTTCGTACTCGGTCCTCAGGGTATTGCGGACTACGGCATTTCCTCCTTCTTCTATAAAAACATAGCTGTCTTCACAGCTATTGATAACGACGTTGTCGTCCATCGTTTGGCTGTGAAGGCAGCTGGCTATTAAACAGAAAAGTATGAGTGCATGAAATCTCTTCCTCATGCTTTCGGGTTGTTTTGTGTTACTTCTTTGCGTGCGGATAATCTATCGTGTAGTGCAATCCACGGCTCTCCTTGCGTTCCATGGCTTGGCGGGTAATCAGGTAGCCCACATTGATCATGTTGCGCAGTTCGCAAAGTTCGCGGGTGGCCTTGCTGCTCTTGAAGAGTTTCTCAGTCTCCTCGTAGATGATATCCAGACGGTTCCAGGCACGTGTCAGACGGGTGTTGCTGCGGACGATGCCGACGTAGGCTTCCATAATCTGGTTCACTTCCTTCATGCTTTGCGTGATGAGTACGCGCTCCTCGTTGGAGATGGTTCCCTCGTCGTTCCATTTGGGGATATCTTCGTTAAACTCGTAACGCTCGAATACGCTCAAGGCATGCTTGGCGGCGGAATCGGCATAAACCACGGCTTCAATCAGTGAGTTCGAAGCCAGGCGGTTTCCGCCATGCAACCCGGTGCAAGAGCACTCGCCGATGGCATACAGGCGGCGGATGCTGCTCTGTCCGTCCAGGTCCACCTTGATGCCGCCGCAGAGGTAGTGGGCGGCGGGGGCTACGGGGATGTAATCTTTCGTGATGTCGATACCTATCGAAAGGCATTTCTTGTAGATATTGGGGAAGTGCTTCTTGGTTTCTTCGGGGTCTTTGTGGGTGACGTCCAGATAAACATGGTCGTCGCCGCGTTGCTTCATCTCGTTGTCGATGGCACGCGCCACGATGTCGCGCGGGGCGAGTGAGAGGCGCGGGTCGTACTTCTGCATAAACTCCTTGCCGTCCATCGTGCGGAGCACGCCGCCGTAGCCGCGCATGGCCTCGGTGATGAGGAAGCAGGGACGGTCGCCCGGATGATAGAGGGCGGTGGGGTGGAACTGGATGAACTCCATGTCCTTCACGGCGCCTTTGGCACGATATACCATTGCAATGCCGTCGCCCGTGGCAACCAGCGGGTTGGTGGTGTTGCGGTAGACTGCTTCGCAGCCACCCGTCGCCATGATGGTCAGTTTGGAGAGGAAGGTGTCTACTTCACCGGTAGCTTCGTTCAGCACGTATGCGCCGTAGCATTTGATGCCCGGAGTGTAGCGGGTGACGATGATGCCCAGGTGGTGCTGGGTGATGATTTCTACGGCATAGAAATCGGTAAACACCGTGATGTTGGGATGTTGCTTCACAGCTTCAATCAGGCTGGTTTGTATCTCTGCACCCGTATTGTCCTGGTGGTGCAGGATGCGGAATTCGGAGTGGCCGCCTTCCTTGTGCAGGTCGAACTCTCCACTTTCTTTCTTGTCGAAGTTCACTCCCCAGTTGATGAGCTCGTTTATCTGCTCGGGGGCGTTGCGCACCACTTTCTCCACGGCTTCGCGGTCGCTGATCCAGTCGCCTGCAATCATGGTGTCTTCTATATGTTTCTCGAAATTGTCTACTTTCAGATTGGTGACAGAGGCAATTCCCCCTTGTGCAAAGTAGGTGTTTGACTCTTCCAGACCTGCCTTGCAGATGAGGGCTACTGTTCCTTTATGCGCCACTTTCAGCGCAAAACTCATACCGGCAATTCCAGAGCCGATAACGAGAAAATCGAACTTTCTTACCATAGGTTTGTATATTTGATGTTGCAAAACTACAAAATAACTACATTCCTTGTGTCATCTGTCCGCATTAATTCGCAGAAATACCTACCTTTACCGCAAAAATCTGACATTATGAACCGTATTTTCCATGCCCGCATCGCCGTGGGTCAGTATTTATTCCTGATTATGATAGCCGCCCTGGCTGTTTTCGGCTTGTGGGAGAAGCACATTTTTGTAGCAGTTATCGCCATGCTTTGGCTGGTAATCTCTATTGAAAGATTGATCCATACTACTTATACAATCACTCCCGACGGGAAACTGGTCCTGTTCTTCGGCCGCTTCTCGCGCGGCAAGGAGATTCTGCTGAAAGACATCACTTCTGTGGAGCGCGCTTCTTCCATGCAGATAGGACGGTTTGCCGTGATGCGCTACGTGCTGGTGAAGTACGGGGCAAGGGGGAAGTGCGAGGCGCTGCTTCCGGTGAAGGAGGAGGAGTTTATCTTGTTAATAAACAAATCACGACTATAAACAAAACTTAATTTTGCTTCTTCTCTTTGCAGTCTTTCGGATATGGGCGCGTCCATTCAGCAAAAATAAAGAACAATCATGAACTTGAATTGCGCCATTTTACATGCAGACTTAGAGATTGCCGGGAAGATAGAAGAATACATCAGCAAGATACCTTTTCTTTCGTTATGCGGCAAATACGCAGACCCTCTTGAAGCATTGAAAGATTATTATGAGATGAAAGTAGAAGTTTACTTCGTCGGCATCTACCCGGTGGAAGAAGGGGGAATCAACGGGATGGACTTTTGCAGGCTGCTGTCTTCCTCTACCCGCGTCATCTTCATCACAGATACCGACCGCCATGCTGCCGAGTGTTTCCGCCTCGATGCGCTGGACTACCTGTCGGGCGTCGTCAATTTCTCTACCTTTTTCCAGTCGGTGAGCAAGGCTGCACGCTGGTTCTCTTTGCAAGAGGGCGGTGCCACCGGTCAGAATCCTTCCAAGAGCCAGGAAGAATCGCCGAAAGTGATTTATGTAAGGTCCGATAGCCGCATCATGCGGTTGGATTTGGAACAGATCAATTATATAGAAGGCTTGGGAGATTATGTCAAAATCTACTGCAAAGGCTCTTCCAAACCCATCCTGAGCCTGTGCAGCATGAAGTATATGGAAGAGAAACTTCCTGCCGGTGAATTTATCCGGATACACCGTTCTTTCATCGTCCGCCTGTGCAGCATCAGTGCGATAGGGCGGGGCTCGGTAATGATTGAGCAGAAGGATGTGCCTATCGGCGATGCCTACCGCGAACGGGTGAAGGGGTATGTATCGAGGCTGGCGGTGCTGTAAAAGTGTGCGTCAGTTCCTCTATAGTGGCACGTCGGTTCATCTATAGTGGCACGCCGGTTTCTCTATGGATGAACTCTGTTTTCTCTATAGTGGCACACCGGGAAATTTATTTCAACTTCGCCTTCGACAACCTCTCCCCGAACGTCAGATTCAGATTCAGGCTGAACCGGCTTTCCTGCATCAGATTACTGCGCGAGTTTATCTGCTTCCGCCAAGTGGCACCCAGCGATAGGTACGAGTACCGGATAGGGAAACTGGCTCCGGCGCTCACTTCGAGATACTGCATTTTCCCCCCCTTCAGATTAATGTAAGAGTTGCTGAACCCTACGCCTCCCATCAGCTCCGTGGAGCGTGGAAGGCGCGGGTTGGTGACATAGCTGCCCCCTATATTCAGTTTGTGTTGGTTTTCGTACTTCATGGAAGTGTACGAGGAAGAGTTGCGGCTCCAGTCCAGGTAATTGTAGTCGGCGGTCAGCACCCAGCGTGGGGTAGTCATGGAGAAGCCGGTGCCCAGGTGGGCGGGCAGGTATTGCGTGCGGCTGTGATAGCCTTTGTCCACACTTTCGCTGGTGGAAGAGTTGCTGTAAGTCAGCGTATTGTCGTGGCTGATGGGGAAGGAAGGCGCAAACACTACTCCCGCTGCCCACATCCGCTGACTGGAAGTGGCGAATTCATAATGCACTCCGAAGTCGGCATAGAAGGCTCGCTTCGACGATTCGTACTTCACGATGGCGCTTTCCTGCGTCTCGCTCTGCGTCACGGTTCCCGTTATCATGCCCAGGTTCACGCCTACGGACAACTGCCGCGTCAGTGCAAAGGCGTTGGTAAGGTAGCAACGATACAGCCCTCCTGTGCCTTCGAACAGGGAGTAGGTGTAACTGCCGGGCACACCCTCCACCTCTTCTTCGGTCTGAATGACATAACCTATACTGCTGTAAGGCGCTGCACCCACGATGGCATACCAGCGGGGAAGAATGCGGAAACCCATGCTGATGCGGTTGGGATTGCCGGTGCCGCTGGCGCTGTGCTCGCTCAGGAAGGAGTAGCGGGCGTAGGACGCCGATGCACCCACGTCGAAGGTGAAGCAAGTGCTGTCCATGCGGGTGATGGCGGCGGGGTTCAGCGTGTTTTGGAATCCGATGCGGTTCAGGGCGATGCCCACGTTGCCCATGCCGGCATAGCGGCCGCCGTCGCTGGCGCTGAGTTCGCCCACTCCGTACATGGACGTGGGCAGGTTGGTGGTGTTCTGGGCTGTGGCGAAGGGGGTTGCTGCGCACAGGCTGCACAGCAAGAGGGCGGTAGGGTAGTAATGTCTCATTGCTCGTTGTATATTTTAAATCTTACGTCCAATCTGCATTGCCGGTCCTTGTCGGGGGCATTTGTGAAGATTACCTGGTTGAAGGTGGTGGCGGTTTCATTGTCCGTCAGGCTCATCAGCAGTTTCTGCCGCTTGATGCCCCAGGTGCCGAAGTTGTTGCGGATAAACTGGGTGAGGTCGAAGGAGTAGTAGGTTTCCTTGCCGTAGAATTGGTCCACGGTGAGGTTACCGGTCTGCACGGTCACTCCGTCGCTGCCGTATACGTAGTCTTCCAGCACATTGTTTTCGTCCGTGATGTAGAGGCGGATGTCCTGCGGTAGTTGGCTTACTTCATTGTAGCTCTTGGCCAAGGGGTAGAGATAGAGCGTGGCGCTTTCTATGGAGACGATTTCTCCGGCACTTCCCAATTCGTTCAGGAAGGGAAATTCCAGTTGGTTGTAGTATCCCGTCAGTCCTTGCATATAGGCTTGGTGCTCCATATCGCCGGAGTGGACGAGGTTTTCTATTCCGCTTTGCAGTCCGTCGAGGTGGGTGCCGGTGGGGTCGTGCCGGATGCCGGTGTAGGCGTATTCGGTGTTCACGCTGAGGGTCAGCACTTGCTCGGTTCGCTGGTTGGATACTTCCTGGTAGTGCAGGTTGAGGCTCATGGCGGAGTCGTTCACCATGAATCCGGTGATGCACTGCCCGTCGGTTTCGGGCACAAAGACCAGTCCGGGAAACTGCTTCTTGAATTTCTCCTGGGTACTGAAGTAATCATCCTGCGCCACAAGGTCATCCAGCAGTTGCCGCCCCCATGCATCGGGCAGGCGTACGGTTACTTCCCTTTTCCGCCCGGGAGAGGGGGTGAAGGTGAAGCTGAAGAGCGGGGTGTCTTCCATCGGCAGCACGGTGGTGGTGTAGAGGTCTTCGTCGTTGTCCAGCACGATGGGGTGCTTCAGTTGGTATACGGAGATGCGTTGCTGCGTCAGCGTGTCTCCCCAGAAGTGTCCCGAAGGTATCATCCGCAGCACGAGCGAGTCGAGGGTATAGGTGCAATCCGTGCTGGGGGTGAAGCTGCTGGTGGAATATTCGGCATAGTAGGTGGCTGCCACTTCGCCCCACGCGCTGTGCCGGTAGTGCCCCAGTTGGCAGATGCTGTCGTCCCGGGTTTCTATGGAATCCAGGAGGATGGTGCTGATATCTACCGAGCAGGTATCTACATATACATTATAAAAAGAACTCTCTACGAGACTTTTCCCCAGTGCCGAGTTCTCGTCCTGGCAGGCGCAGAGAAGGGCGGGGATTATAAACAAAGAGTATAGTAACTTTTTCATCGTCGTTTTTTTTAATTGGGGGCAAAGGAAAATGAAACTTTCATATCTTCCTATTTAAATCGGCTATCGGGCCTGTTTTATCGGTAAAGGCGTTTAACGGGAATTTCGAGCCGTTCGTCGGTTCTTTTTGTGAGTGTGGTTGGGACGGCTTATTTTTGCGACCAAAAAGTTAGTAATTAAAACATTCTAAGAAAAATGAATCGACTATTATTAGGAATGATGCTGCTGGCAACCTTGTGCCTGACCGGCAGTTGCACGGACGATGATGAATACACGCAGGGGCAGTGGTGGAAGAAAGCAAGCTACAACGGCGTGTACCGCGCCTATGCTTCGAGCTTTACCATCGGCAACAAGGGCTATCTGTGCTGCGGATTCTATGGAGCGAACAAGGATTACCTGAATGACCTTTGGGAGTATGATATGGATAGAAACAGTTGGACACAGTGTTCGGATATGCCTGCTGTGGGCCGCACGGCTGCTGTCGGCTTTGCAGTGAACGGAAAAGGTTATGTTACTACGGGCTCCGTGAAAGATGGTTCCTCCTCTTACTGCGTGGCGGATACCTGGGAGTACGACCCCAATACGGATACCTGGACGCGGAAAGACGACTTCAAGGGCGGCGTGCGTGACGGGGCATTGGCCTTCAGCATCGGTGGATATGGCTACGTGGGTACAGGGCGCAACAATGATGCCACCGGCAGTGAAAGTAATTACAAGATGGACTTCTACCGCTTCAACCCCAGTGCCGCGGAAGGCTCGCAATGGGAATCCGTGACCGGCTACGGGGGTGAAAAGCGATACTTCGGTACGGCTTTTGTGATAGACGATGTAGCCTACATCTGCTGTGGCAGGAACAATGGTGCTGACTTAGTGGATTTCTGGAAATTCGACGGAAGCAACTGGACACAGCTACGCGACATTGCTAATACGGATTCCGATAATGATTATGACGATGATTACGCCATTACGCGGTCCGAAGCCGTGTCTTTCGCCATTGGCGGCAGGGGATTTGTGGCTACCGGTACGCGTGGCAGTTCACTGAGCAGTAACTACTGGATGTACAATCCCGACCAGGATTTGTGGTACGGCGACTCCGACGATGACTTTACTCCGATTACCGATGTGCATAATTATCCTTCGGGTGCTTCTTCGCGCAAGGGTGCCGTTTCTTTTTCCAACGGTGAGCGCGGTTTTGTATTGACAGGCGTGAGTGGCAGCAGCTATTTCGATGACGTTTACGAGCTTCTGCCCGATGAGGAGGAAGAAGTCTGATTGATATCTATATGCAAGTTGCAATTGAATAACTTATGAAGCTGATGTTTATTATGAAGATAGGTGTGCTGCCCCTCGTGGCAGCATGCCTTTCTTGTTGTTCGGGACGCGCGGGTGCCGGCAGCAATGAGTTGAAGTGCCGGGTGATGCAAGTAGAAGATGGCTACGGCTATGTCGTGCTTCATGGAGCGGATACGCTGATTTATCAGCCCTATATCCCTGCCGTGAGCGGGCACCTGCCGTTTACTACCAAGAAAGAAGCCCTGGCAGCGGGCAAACTTGTATGCCGGAAACTCGCCGAAGGCCAGTCTCCGGCATTGAGCCGGGAAGAAGTAAAATCATGCCTGACAGACACCGGCACGTGTCGCGACAAAGACCAGTGTCTGTCCCGTTGAACACTGGTCTCTGTCACGACAAAGTCCAGTGTCTGTCACGGTAGACACTGGACTTTGACTTTGCATTTAAAATTACTGCTTATTCATCACTCTCCGGTAGCTCGCTCACCTCGTGGCGTATCGGTGAGCAGCCGTAAGGGAATATCTTTATCAACTTTCCTTTGAAAGTTTTCCTTGTGTTATTGTCCGGGTGGGACAAGGTTAACGTATAGCTCAGTTGCAGTTGCTTGTAGTAGATGTCGGCAGAATAGATATTCTGCTTGTGTTTTACCAGATCTACTTGAACGGTTTCTTCTTTTAGGTCGCTGTCGTACGTTTGCCAACTGCTATATTTCCGTTGTTCTCCTTCATAGACGATCTTTCCGTTTGATATATATTTCGGCATCTCTACATATATGCCTTCTTCGGGGTTTACCCATTTGAGAGGGGATTCCGTTTCAGATTGGAAACTGTACATTATAGAGGCGCTGTAGAAAGGCCAAAAGGTAGTTTTTACAGTCTCTCCCTCACCGCTGGTGTGGTCTTGCATGTTCATTCCCCAAGGTTGGGGATCGGCTTCTTCCATTCCATCTCCTTCTTCTATGGTATAGAAGATGGATTCTACCTGGTAGAAATTGGCAGACTGCTTCTGATGTATGACGACTTGTTCCTTATAAAGCCCTGATTTCATTGCGAGGTTTATGATAAACCCGCGTTCTGCTCCGTAGAAATTATCTTCTACTTCGATGGTAAGCGCATTCTCTTTCTCGCGCTTAATGGTAGCCCATCCGTAGTAAACGGTTCCCAATCCTTCCAACTGAGTAGGGGCACCACCAATGGGGGAATATCCGTCGAGGTCGGTCACAGAGGCTATGCGCCAGTCGCTGCGGCTCATATCTATCTGCAAGGTGGTGGCATCGCCTTCGAGGGTGGTTTCCTGAATGGACGAGAGGCGTTCGTTGTCATCATCGCTGCAAGCAGTCACGGTGCAGAGCAGAAGGGTGAATAGGGGAATGAATCGGAATAATTGAAGTGCTTTCATCTTGATTATAGTTTAGTTCATGTCAGTTAGCGCGCAATCGTTGCGTGAATGTACGCTGCAAAGATAATTATTCTAAAAGAAAGATGTATTCTTTTTTGCCGGATAATATGGGTTTTATTAACTTGCGCACCAATTAATAATTAACCAACAAATCTATGAAATACCAAGTAGCCATTATCGGTGGAGGTCCTGCGGGATATACTGCTGCCGAAGCTGCCGGAAAGGCAGGACTGAGCGTTGTTTTGTTTGAAAAACAAAACCTGGGTGGAGTGTGCCTGAACGAAGGATGCATCCCTACGAAAACCCTGTTGTATTCCGCCAAGACGTATGACGGAGCACGCCATGCTTCCAAATATGCGGTGAACGTTCCCGAAGCGTCGTTCGACCTGCCCAAGATAATAGCCCGCAAACAGAAGGTAGTGCGCAAACTGGTGCTGGGCGTGAAGGGCAAACTGACTGCCCACAACGTCGCCATCGTCAGCGGTGAAGCCACAGTGATAGACAAGAACCACGTGCAATGCGGCGAAGAAACCTACGAATGCGAGAACCTGCTGCTCTGCACCGGTTCGGAAACCTTCATCCCCGGCATTCCGGGAATAGACACGGTGCCCTACTGGACGCATCGCGATGCGCTGGATAATAAAGAACTGCCCGCTTCGCTTGCCGTCATCGGTGGTGGAGTCATCGGCATGGAGTTCGCCTCTTTCTTCAACAGCCTGGGTGTGCAGGTGACGGTCATCGAGATGCTGGACGAAATTCTGGGCGGTATGGACCGGGAACTATCCGCCATGCTGCGTGCCGAATATGCCAAACGGGGCATCAACTTCATGCTCAGTACGAAAGTGGTTTCAGTGGCTGAGGCTTCTGTGGAAGACGGGCAGCCGCAGATACAGGTGAATTACGAGACTGCCGAAGGCGCAGGCTCCATAGTTGCTGCCAAGCTGCTGATGAGCGTGGGGCGTCGCCCGGTGACGAAAGGCTTCGGCCTGGAGAACCTGAACCTGGCAAAGACAGAGCGCGGAAACATCTGCGTGAACGAGCAGATGCAGACTTCAGTACCGGGAGTATATGCCTGCGGCGACCTGACGGGCTTCTCCCTGCTGGCACATACTGCCGTGCGCGAGGCGGAAGTGGCGATGCATACCATCACGGGCAAGAAGGATGCCATGAGCTATCGTGCCATCCCCGGCGTGGTATATACCAATCCCGAAATAGCCGGTGTGGGCGAAACGGAAGAGTCTTTGCAGAAGAAAGGCGTCGCCTATCGCGCAGTAAAACTCCCAATGGCCTACTCCGGCCGCTTTGTGGCGGAGAACGAAGGCGTGAACGGTGTATGCAAGCTGTTGCTGGCAGAAGACGATACGGTGCTGGGTGCCCATGTGCTGGGAAATCCCGCTTCGGAAATCATCACGCTGGCAGGCATGGCGATAGAACTGAAACTGACCGCCGCGGAGTGGAAGAAGATTGTATTCCCGCATCCTACGGTAGGAGAGATATTTAAAGAAGCGCTGTAGCGAAAATCAACCGAGACGATAACTCTAACCGAAAGATACAATGCAAAAGTTCTTATTCCTTTTTCTTCTGCTCGTGTGCAATGCATACAGTAGTTGGTCGCAAGATGCCGCCACCTCTGAGCGCTTCTTGATAACCGGACAAGTACCCGCCCTTCCTGACGGGATAGTTATCGGTCTGTACAAATCGGATGGACGGCTCATTGTGCCGATAGCCCTCGACACGGTTGCGGACGGAAGATTCACTTTCAGCGATACTATCTCCTACACAAAGTCGCTTATGCTTCTCTCTTCGGAGGCAGGCTTTCCTTCCCACTGGCTGGATGTATGGGTGGCACCGGGCAAGCAGATAACCATCACCGGAGAGGACAGGTTGCTGCCCCTCTGGCGGGTAGAGAGCGACATAGCCGAGCAGCAGGAGCAGAACGGCTTTCAGGACTCCACACGCGAGTTGAACCGGGAATATATGGGCTATAATGTGAGCGAGTGCGGCTGGTTCCGGCAGATGCAGTTGGATCACGCTGGTGATGAGGAGTTCTCTCGGCTGGCGTGGGCGAAAGTGGACTCTCTGCGTAAATATTCGCTCCCGCTGATGCGTGCTGTCTATAAGAAGGAATTGGACTATATGGTGACGGCTCCCGTTGGCAAGGTCTATATGCAGAAACTGGTATCTTATGCCCAGATGACTGTGGCGAAGATGTTTATGCCTTATTCGGACGAGGTGAAGGCTCTATATGCCCAGTTGCCTGAGGCTATGAAGCATACGCCTGAGGCTGAGTTAGCATATCAACACCTCTATCCTACAGCGGCGGTCGAGGTGGGCGACGAAATGGCTGACGGTGAACTGTATGATGTTCAAGGCGGCAGCCACCATCTTGCAGAATTCAAGGGGCGGTACATTCTGCTCGACTTCTGGAGTTCCGGATGCGGCCCTTGCATTGAGTCTCTCCCCGAAATGGAGGAGGTAGCGGAGAAATACAAGGATACATTGGCTATTGTCAGTATCAGCATCGATCCCCAAAAGGAATGGAAAGCATTTGTGGAGAAGAAGCAGATGAAAGGCAATCAGTGGAATGAACTGCGCAAAGTGGGTACCGGCCTTGCTATGTCTTACCGGGTGAAGGGGTATCCCCACTATGTGCTGGTTGCTCCCGATGGAAAGATACAGAGCGTGTGGGGAGGCTATGGCAAGGGTTCTCTGCTTGACAGGCTGGAGGAGGAGATTCACCGTGATACAAATTTAAACTGAGAATAGTTACTATGAAAACCGTAAAGCTTATCACCTGCAACGATGCCTTTCAGGCACACATCATTCAGGGAGCATTGGAGAATGAAGGGATTACTTCAGTTCTACATAATGAGAATATGTCCGGCGTGATGCGTGGATATATTAGTGATATTGCAGGAGTGGATGTGCTAGTATATGAGGATGACTATGACAGCGCTATCGGTTTGTTGGAGCAGAATCAGATGATTCCGGAACAGCTGAAGTATTGCCCTCATTGCGGTTCGGACGATATTAAGTTGGTGCTGAAGAAGAAACATAGGGGACGGGCTATTATGGCCGCCATTATGTCTGCTTTGTCGGCAGCTCCACCGGGTACAGAACATTGGGAGTACGTTTGCAATAAGTGTAATGCTCGTTTTGAAAAGCCGGTAGCGAAGGAGACGGATGTACGCCCTTGAAGGAGGCAGATGCATACTCTTGAAAGAGAAGAATGAAAAACTTGAATAGCAAAACATGAATAGGATATTACTGTATTTACTTTTATCAGTTTGCTGGTTGCCATTGCCTGCGCAAGAGGTTGGGAACCAAGTAAACACTCTCTCATCCCGCCTGGACACCCTTGTCAAATACAAGCTGCCCCAAGGCTCCAACGTTGCCATCTCCGTATACGACCTGACGGACAACAAGCCTTTGTACGGGTATCAGGCCGACAAACTATCCCGCCCCGCTTCTACCATGAAGCTGCTGACCACTATCACTGCCCTTTCCCGCCCCGAAGCGGACGACCCGTTCCGCACGGAAGTATGGTACAAAGGGGTGATTGAACGCGATACCTTGCGGGGAGACGTCTATGTGATAGGTGGTTACGACCCTGAATTCGACGACGTAGCGCTGGACTCTTTGGCCAATACCCTGGCGCGCCTTCCCTTTTCTGTCATCCAGGGAACTGTTTACGGCGATGTGTCCATGAAGGACTCCCTGTACTGGGGCAGCGGCTGGGCATGGGACGATACTCCCTATTCTTATCAACCTTATCTCTCTCCGCTGATGCTGAACAAAGGAGTTGTCACCGTCACCGCCTCACCGGGCGAACGGGGCGAGACGGCCACCCTGACCGGCGTGCCCTCTTCTTCTTATTATACCTTGACGAATAGTACAAGCTCCCGTACCCCCTCTGCCGGCCGCTTCCGCGTGTCGCGCGACTGGCTGACGAACGGAAACAACATCGTGGTATCGGGAAATGTGGCAGGGCGGCAATCCGGAACAGTGAACGTATATTCTTCCCAGGACTTCTTCATGCATACCTTTATGGATCGCCTGCAAGCGCGTGGCATCCGCTGCACTACTCCTGATTATGCTTTCGGTGAATTCCTGCCAGACAGCACTTCCGTGCCCGTCATTGCCTACGAAACCGATGTGCAAGCCGTGGTGAAGCAGATCATGAAGGAAAGCGATAACCTGAATGCCGAAGCCATGCTTTGCCGCCTGGGTGCGCAGTCCACAGGGCAGAAGCATATCTCCGCCGAAGAAGGGCTCTCCGCCATCCGGATGCTGATGAAGCAACTGGGACATAACCCCGACCGCTACAACCTGGCGGATGGTTGCGGACTTTCCAATTACAACTATATCTCCCCCGAATTGCTGGTTTCTTTCCTGAAGTATGCCTACTCGCGTACCGATGTTTTCCAGAAATTGTATAAGGCATTGCCCATCGGTGGAGTGGACGGCACGTTGAAGTCGCGTATGAGGCAGGGCACGCCCTCTTATAGGAATGTCCATGCCAAGACCGGCTCGTTTACCGCCATCAACTGCCTGGCGGGTTACCTCAAGGCAGTCAACGGGCACGAAGTGGCGTTCGCTATTATGAATCAAAGTGTATTGTCGGGCAGGGAAGCGCGTGTTTTCCAGGATGCGGTGTGCGATGAAGTGATAAAGACGAAATAGCCTGCGGTATCAATAGGCAATGCCTATTCTTCCTCCGAGTTCCTATAATTCACCGGCGACATACCCACATACGCCTTTACGTACTTCCCGAAGAAAGACTGGTTGGGGAAGTTGAACTCTTCTGCAATCTCCTTGATGGATTTGTCCGAATGCTTCAGGCGGTACTTGATACGAGCGATGGCGCTCTCATTGATCAGTTCCAGCGGAGTATGCCCGCACGCCTGTTTGATGACTTTCGAGAAATGTTTGGGGCTGTAACAAAGCGCATCGGCAAAGTAGGACACCGAGCGGTGCATACCATTGTCTTTGGACAGCATCTCTGCAAATTTCCGCAGGATGTAGTCGGACTGTTTTATATTCTCCTTTGATTGGTTTGCTTCGTTAGATTGGGCAATTTTTTTGGTAAGATGCCCCATCATTTCGCAGAGTAGTGCCGAAAACAGGTGTTGCATCACTTGTTTTTGGTAGCTGTGGGGTTCGTCACTCGCTTTTGCCATGATTAAGTGCCGGTAGTATTCGAAGATACCTTCGCTCTTCTCTTTATCGGTATGCGTTACGGGATTCTTATATATATGTATAGCAGTGTCCCATGTCTCTCTTTCTATCTTGATGATGCGTTGCAGGAAGCGGGTGGAGAAAGCGGCAAACCCCAGCTTATGTTTAGGGCTCAACATGGCATGCCCGATGACGGTATTGGGAAGCCCGAGCAGCAAGTCGCCTGCCTGCAACTGGTAGGTCTTGTAGTTGATGTCCAACTGGACGCATCCTTCTATACAGATCACAATGAGGAAACATTCTAATCTTACTGTATCGTCATCATAAGAAATTCCTTCCAGACTGTCGATTATGGCAAAGTCATCGTCTACATAGTAAAGTGCATGGATATTGTCCTTAAAGTCCTCGATGTTAACCGTTCTGATATTCGCTTCTTCCATAGTTATTCTTTTTTCTTTTTGCAAAGTTGGTGAATAATAGGGGAAATGGAATGTTCTATTATCCCCTTTTCTTGTCCGATACCCCACTTATACGCGGTTTGCCGACTTTGGCAGGTGCGCTTGGCGAAAATGGAACATCCTTGGTGGGAAATAGGTCACCACTCCGTTGGTCTTTTCGCTTACTTTTGTCCAGGTCTAAAAAATAGCATAATAAGAAAAGTATGATTACAGAGAACAAAAAATGGATACTACTGATAGGGATTATCGGTTGTACAATGTGGATGGCATCTTGCAAGCAAGCACCGGATGCCGGGGTTAAACCTTCTTACGCAACCATGAAGGTGGAAGCGGCGGATAAGGAGCTTTCCACCTCGTATTCGGCGACGATACGCGGGCGGCAGGATATCGATATCTATCCGCAGGTGTCGGGTACTATTGAGAAACTATGTGTGACCGAAGGGCAGAGAGTACGTCGCGGGCAGTTGCTTTTCGTCATCGACCAGGTGCCTTACAAGGCAGCGTTGAAAACCGCCGTTGCCAATGTAGAAGCGGCACGTGCAGGGTTGGCTACGGCCGAGTTGAGTTACAACAGCAACAAGGAACTGTATGCACAGAAAGTAGTTTCGGAATTCAGCCTGAAGACAGCAGAAAATACCTTCCTCACCGCCAAAGCCCAACTGGCACAGGCCGAGGCTCAGGAGATGAGTGCACGCAATAACCTGTCGTACACCGAGGTGAAAAGCCCCAGTGACGGCGTGGTGGGTGCATTGCCCTATCGTGCGGGCGCATTGGTCAGCGCGGCCATGCCGAAGCCGTTGACTACCGTCAGCGACAATTCGGATATGTATGTCTATTTCTCTATGACAGAGAACCAGCTACTCGCCCTGACGCGCGAATACGGCAGTATGGACGAGGCGCTGAAGAACATGCCCCCGGTGGAACTGAAGCTGAACGACAATTCGGTATATGATAAGAAAGGTGTGATAGAATCCATCAGCGGCGTAATAGACCGTCAGACGGGTACGGTAGTGGCGCGCGCGGTGTTCCCCAACGAATCGCGGTTGCTGCATAGCGGAGCTTCGGGCAGCATCATTGTGCCCAGTACTTATAAGAGCTGCATCGTAATTCCGCAGGGAGCCACCGTGCAGATGCAGGACCAGACCATTACTTATAAGGTAGTGGACGGCAAGGCAGTCTCCACACTGATTACCGTAGCCTCCATCAGCGATGGGCGCGAGTTCGTAGTGCTGGACGGACTGCAACAGGGTGACGAAATCGTATCGGCAGGTGCCGGATTGCTGCGTGAAGGAACAGTGGTAAAATAAAGCATAGAAGATTATGAAAGGAAACATATTTATAAAGAGGCCGGTGATGGCTATCTCCATCTCCGTGCTCATCCTGGTTATCGGGCTTATCTCGCTTTTCACGCTCCCGGTAGAACAGTACCCGGACATTGCACCCCCTACGGTATACGTCACCACCAGTTACACCGGTGCCGATGCCGAGGCAGTGCTGAACAGCGTCATCATGCCCCTCGAAGAGAGTATCAACGGTGTGGAGGACATGATGTACATCACCTCTACCGCCACCAATGCCGGACTTGCCATCATACAGGTGTACTTCAAGCAAGGCACCGACCCGGATATGGCAGCAGTAAACGTGCAGAACCGTGTGACCAAGGCCCAGGGATTGCTTCCTGCCGAGGTGACGAGAATCGGTGTCACTACACAGAAACGTCAGACCAGCTTCCTGCAAATCAACTCACTGGTTTGTACGAACGGCCGGTACGACAAGACATTCCTTGCCAATTACCTCGACATCAACGTCATTCCGCAGATAAAGCGTATCGAAGGTGTGGGCGATGTGATGGAAATGGGTGATACATACAGTATGCGTATCTGGCTGAAGCCGGAACTGATGGCGCAGTACGGACTGGTGCCTTCGGACGTGACGGCGGTGCTGGGCGAACAGAACATCGAAGCGCCCACCGGTTCGCTGGGCGAGAATTCGAAGAACGTGTTCCAGTTCACGATGAAATATCGCGGACGACTGAAGACGGTGGAAGAATTTCAGAATACCGTCATCCGTTCGCAGGCCGACGGCTCCGTGCTGCGGCTGAAGGATGTGGCAGACGTGGAACTGGGTACGCTGACGTATAGTTTCGAGAGCGAGATGGACGGTCAGCCGGCGGTTATGTTCGTCATATTCCAGACCGCAGGCTCCAACGCCACTGCCACCAACGAGCATATCTCAGCCGATATGGCGGAGATGGCCAAGACACTGCCCGAGGGGGTGGAGTTCGTCAACATGATGAGCTCGAACGACTTCTTGTTCGCCTCTATCCACAACGTGGCGGAGACACTGATTATTGCCATCATACTGGTAATCCTGGTGGTATACTTCTTCTTGCAAGACCTGAGGAGTACGCTTATTCCTTCCATCTCCATCATCGTGTCGCTGGTCGGCACGTTTGCCTGCCTGATGGCTGCGGGGTTCAGTATCAATATCCTGACGCTGTTTGCACTGGTGCTTGCCATCGGTACGGTGGTGGACGACGCCATCGTGGTGGTGGAAGCGGTGCAGTCCAAGTTCGATGCCGGGTATAAGTCGGCCTACCTTGCCACCAAGGATGCGATGGGTGATGTGACGATGGCTATCGTTTCGTGTACCTGCGTGTTTATGGCGGTGTTTGTCCCCGTAACGTTTATGGGCGGCACATCGGGTATATTCTATACGCAGTTTGGTATCACGATGGCTACGGCTGTGGGTATCTCCATGATTTCGGCATTGGTACTTTGCCCTGCCTTGTGTGCCATGCTGATGCGTCCGTCCGACGGAACCAAGAGTGCAAAGAGCTTTAACGGGCGGGTGCGCGCAGCCTACAATGCTTCGTTCAACGCCGTGCTGGGCAAATATAAGAAAGGTGTCATGTTCTTCATCCGCCATCGCTGGATGGTGTGGACGGCAATGGCGCTGGCAATGGCATTGCTCGTGTATCTGATGTCTACTACCAAGACGGGACTGGTGCCGCAAGAGGACCAGGGCGTTATCCTGGTGGACGTGAGTACCGCACCGGGCAGCACACTGCAAGAGACGAATAAAGTAGTGGACAAGCTGGAAGATATTCTGAAGGATACACCCGAAATAGAACATTATGCCCGTGTAGCCGGATACGGTTTGGTATCAGGTCAGGGTACGTCATACGGTACTATGGTGATCCGTCTGAAGGACTGGGACGACCGTAAGGGAAGCGAGCATTCGTCTGATGCCGTAGTGGCACGGCTCAATGCACAGTTCAGCAGTATAAAGGATGCGCGGGTATTCAGTTTTCAGCCGGGTATGATTCCGGGCTACGGTATGGGTAATGCCATCGAACTGAACTTGCAGGACCGTACGGGTGGCGACATGACGGCGTTCTACCAATCGGTGATGCAATTCCTGGGCGCACTGAACCAGCGGCCCGAAGTGGCAATGGCTTATACCTCATACGCCATGAACTTCCCGCAGGTTTCGGTAGATATAGATGCCGCCAAGTGTAAGCGTGCCGGCATATCGCCCGCCACGGTGCTCGATGCACTGGGCAGTTATTGCGGTGGCGCGTATATCTCCAACTATAACCAGTACGGCAAGGTGTATCGCGTGATGATGCAGGCGTCGCCCGAATTCCGTCTGGACGAGCAGGCGCTGCACAATATGTTTGTGCGCAATGGTACGGAGATGGCTCCGGTGAGCCAGTTCGTCACACTGAAGAAGGTGCTCGGACCGGAATCCGCCAACCGTTTCAATCTGTTTACCTCTATCACGGCGAATGTGAACCCTGCCAACGGATATTCCAGCGGTGAGGTGCAGAAGGCTATCAGCGAAGTGGCAGAGCAGATGTTGCCCGTGGGCTATGGCTTTGAGTACGGCGGCATGGCTCGTGAAGAGGCAAGCATGGGTGGTGCAAAGACTATCTTCATCTATGGAGTGTGTATCTTGCTCATCTACCTGATTCTATCATGCCTCTACGAGAGCTTCCTGGTACCGTTTGCCGTTATCCTTTCCATACCGTTCGGACTGATGGGCAGCTTCCTGTTTGCCAAGATACTGGGATTGGAGAACAACATCTACCTGCAGACGGGTGTGATTATGCTGATCGGGTTGCTGGCAAAGACCGCCATCCTGATTACGGAGTACGCCATAGAGCGTCGGCGCAAGGGCATGGGTATTGTAGAGTCGGCTTATTCGGCTGCCCAGGTTCGTTTGCGCCCTATCCTGATGACGGTGCTTACGATGATTTTCGGTATGCTTCCGCTGATGTTCTCTACCGGTGCAGGTGCCAACGGTAACAGTTCGCTCGGCACGGGCGTAGTGGGCGGTATGGCCGTCGGAACACTGGCGTTGCTCTTCGTGGTGCCGGTATTCTACATCATCTTCGAGTTCTTGCAGGAGAAGATTCGCAAGCCCGAAGAGCAGGAACCCGATGTGCAGGTGTTGCTGGAGAAGGAACGCAGCGCAGCGGAGAAAGGAAAAGAATAGCGGAATGGGGGAGCCGGCAGGTTCCCCACCGTGAAAACCATAAAAGAACAGAGAATTATGATGTATTACGAAACCGGATTTTGGTTGGAGCATGCAATCGCCTTCGGCATTGCCCTCTTGCTGATATACTTTATAGATAAGACAAGTACCAAGAAACATACTAAAGACATTGAAGTATGAAGAAGCATATTATTACACTCGCCGCTGCCGGCTTGTTACTGAGCAGTTGCGGCATATATACCAAATACAAACCCGCCACGGAAGTCCCCGACAACCTGTACGGGACGGAAGTGACGGACGGCCTCGAAGGTTCCTTGGCTGAAGACAGCCTGGGACTGGGCGGACTGGACTGGCGCGAACTCTTCACCGACCCGCAGTTGCAGACACTCATCGAGCAGGGCTTGCAGAACAACACCGACTACCAGTCGGCACAACTCCGTGTAGAAGAAGCCGAAGCCACCCTGCTGTCCGCCCGGCTTGCCTTCCTGCCCTCTTTTGCCCTTGCCCCGCAAGGCACTGTGAGCAGTTTCGACAACCATCGAGCCACGCAGACTTATTCGCTGCCCGTTGCCGCCAGTTGGGAAGTGGACGTATTCGGCCGGATGCGCAACGCCAAGAAACAGGCAAAGGCACTCTATGCCCAGAGCCAGGACTACCGGCAAGCCGTACACACCCAGCTCATAGCCGGGATAGCCAATACCTACTACACCCTGCTGATGCTGGACGAGCAACTCGCCATTTCGCAGCAGACCGAGGAGGCATGGCGTGAGATGGTATCTTCCACCCGCGCCCTGATGAATGCCGGCCTGTCCAACGAATCGGCCGTGTCGCAGATGGAGGGAACCTACTACCAGGTACAGACTTCCGTCCTCGACCTGAAGAAGCAAATCAACCAGGTGGAGAACAGCCTCGCCCTGCTGCTGGCCGAGACGCCCCGCAGCTACGAGCGCGGCACGCTTGCCCGTCGGCAGTTCCCCGAGGACTTCGCCGTAGGTATCCCCTTGCAGATGCTTTCCCGCCGTCCCGATGTACGCATCGCCGAGCGCTCGCTGGAATCAGCATTCTACGTAACCAACCAGGCGCGTTCCGCCTTCTATCCCTCCATCACCCTGAGCGGTAGTGCCGGCTGGACCAACTCCGCCGGAGTGATGATCGTCAATCCCGGCAAGTTCGTAGCTTCGGCAGTGGCCTCGCTCACGCAGCCTCTCTTTGCCCGCGGACAGGTCATTGCACAATACCGCATTGCCCGCGCCCGGCAAGAAGAAGCCGTCCTTGCCTTTCAGCAAGCGCTGCTCAATGCAGGCAGCGAAGTGAACGACGCCCTCACCGCCTGGCAAACCAGTAAAGAGAAAACTATTCTATTGGATAAGCAGGTAGCATCCCTGCAAACAGCCTTGCGCAGCACTTCCCTGTTGATGGAACATGGCAACACTACCTATCTCGAAGTGCTTACCGCCCGCCAGACCTTGCTCAGTGCCCAACTCTCGCAAACGGCCAACCGCTTTGCTGAGGTACAGAGCATAATCAGCCTTTATCAGGCACTCGGCGGAGGTCAAGACTAAACTGTATCATACTCTCTGCATTTTTCATCTATGCTTTGATGAAGAAGGGCTGCCTTGGGAAGTGATTCCAGGGGCAGCCCGATTTTTTTTGAGGGGTACTTGAAAAGTGTGTAATTGTGTCTATATATCCCGTTTGCTGCATCTATAGATCTACTCTCCTGCATCTATAGATGCAACGCGTTGCAAATATAGATCCAGCAAACCGGATATATAGATGCAACGCGTGCGATATTTAAGGCAGTTTTATTAGCTGATTATCAAGAGCAAATTATTTGTACTGTGCCCAGTCCACATTCTTCATGTCTCCGCTCTTTGCCAGTTCGGCGTGCATGCCCAGGGCGGCACGGAGGGCGTGGGGAGTCTGAGACTTGCCGTCGGTCAGTTTCAGGTAATCCCAAAGGAGATTCTTGTAATCGGGGTGTGCACAGTTCTCGATGATGGCTTGTGCGCGTTCTTTCGGGCTCTTGCCGCGCAGGTCGGCTACACCTTGCTCGGTGATGATGATGTTGACATCGTGTTCGGTATGATCCATGTGCGAAACCATCGGCACGATGGCGCTGATCTTGCCTTCCTTGGCCACAGACGGGCAAGTGAAGATAGAGATGTAAGCGTTGCGTGTGAAGTCGCCGCTGCCGCCGATACCATTCATCATCTTCGTACCGCTGATGTGGGTGGAGTTCACGTTACCGTAAATATCTGCCTCGATGGCGGTGTTGATGGAGATGATACCCAGGCGACGTACGATTTCCGGGCTGTTGGAGATTTCCGACGGACGGAGCACCAGTTTGTCGCGGAAGAAGTCCATATCGTTGTAGATGCCTTCCAAACAGTCGTTGGTTACGGTCAGCGAACAAGCACTGCCGAACTTCACGCGGCCGTCGCGGATGAGGCTGATAACGGAGTTCTGAATAACTTCGGTGTACATTTCGAAGGCAGGGATGGTCTTGTCGCGTCCCAGTGCACCCAGCACGGCGTTGGCAATGTTACCCACACCGGACTGCAAAGGCAGGAAGGTGGAAGGGATGATGCCACGCTTCATGTCGGCAGCCAGGAAGTCGGCCACGTTCTGTCCGATCTTGTCGGTCAGCGGGTCGGCGGCGGCAAAGGAACGGGCTTCGTCGGGCCAGTTGGTTTCCACTACGCCTACAATCTTCTTCGGGTCTACCTGGATGTAAGGCTGTCCGATGCGGTCGCTCGGCTTGTAGATGGGTATTTCGCGGCGGCAAGGCGGGTCGAGCGGCTCGTAAACGTCGTGCAATCCCATGGCGCTTTTGCTGTGGGCGGCATTCAGTTCCACGATAATCTGGTCGGCCAGGCGGCAAACGGTGGGAGCGATACCGCCGGCTGCTGTCAGGTAGATTTTACCGTCGGGAGTCACTTCGCAGGCCTCGATAACGGCTACGTTTACTTTTCCCATGAAGCCGTAACGTACTTCCTGTGCCATCTGGGACAGGTGGATGTCGTTATAAGCTATTTCGCCATTGTTCACTGCTTTGCGGAAGTCGACGTTGGTGGTGTAAGGAGCACGGTAGCGGATGGCTTTGGCGCGTGAAAGGATGCCGTCGCAAGAGTCTCCGGTAGAAGCACCGGTGAAGATACCTACCTGGAACGGGTTTCCTTTTGCATGTTCTGCTTCCGCAATTTTTGCTAATTCAGCCGTAACGGCTTTGGCTGTTCCTGCGGGAGTAAATCCGCTCAAGCCGATGTTGTAGCCATGTTTGATAAGGCTCGCAGCTTCTGCTGCCGAAATGTAATTCAATGCCATAATGTATAGTTATTTTTCGTGTAAAGATTCTGAGGTAGTTTTCTGATTCTTTAATATTTCCGTTGAAGTATTTCGGACCAGATGATAGCCTGTCGTGCTTCTTCTGCCGAGTGAATGCTGAATTCAGACGGTTCTTCCGATTCCTGCAAGCCGGATGGCGGAGAGGAACCTTTTTGTCTTGAAGAAGTGGAATTTATAGTGGAAGATGTAGCTGTGGCAGGTCCGTAGTCTTTCGCTCTGGAAGCTTTGTACTGCGCCACTGTTTTTTCTTTTTCAACCGGGAGTGTTACTTCAGCGCCGGGTCCCTGGGGGATATAGCCTCCGTAGGTTTCTCCTCCCCACTGTTCGGGCAGTGGGCTGTTCGCGGCAGGTCTGGGCATAGCAGGTTTCTTGCCGTCGTTTTTCTTTGTCTCTTTCTTAAACTGCTTGGCAATTCCGATTACAATCACTGCTGCGACCAATAGAAACTTGAAGATATCTTCCATATCGTTTTTATTTTCACCGCCAAAGGTAACTATTAAATCTGATTATAGCCAAATAAAAAGGGCAATAAAAAAGGGCAGCTTCACAGCTCCCCTTAATTTTTTTAACCTAAACCTTAACTATGAAAAAATCTAATGTTTCTTTCATTCGACAAAATTGTGAATTTATTTCGGTAGCACCAAATTAACACTCAAAAAATGTTTGGTGCGTTAACATTAATTAGGGAAAAGGGGGCTGGTTACTGTCTTAAAGTACTCTTTTTCCTGTATTTCATTATTTATTTTCGGGGGAAGGAGTATCTTTGCAGGCGTTAAATGATGATTTAGCGAACTAACTAATTAAAAACGAAACAATGGAAAAACAAACGGGAGCAGACTTTAAATCTGCAACTGCTGATGACAACAAGAAGTTGTTCATCGAAACCTACGGCTGCCAGATGAATGTGGCAGACAGTGAAGTAATTGCGTCCGTCATGCAGATGGCGGGCTATTCGGTGGCGGAGACGCTGGAAGAAGCCGATGCAGTGTTTATGAATACCTGCTCCATCCGCGACAATGCCGAGCAGAAGATACTGAACCGCCTGGAATTCTTCCACTCGATGAAGAAGAAAAAGCGCCATCTGATTGTCGGCGTGCTGGGCTGCATGGCCGAGCGTGTGAAGGACGACCTGATTACCAACCACCACGTGGACCTGGTAGTAGGTCCGGACGCCTATCTCACCCTTCCCGAACTGATAGCCGCCGTAGAAGCGGGCGAAAAAGCCATGAACGTAGAGCTTTCTACTACGGAGACCTACCGTGATGTCATCCCTTCGCGCATCTGTGGCAATCATATCTCTGGCTTTGTATCCATCATGCGTGGCTGCAATAACTTCTGCACCTACTGCATCGTCCCCTACACCCGCGGACGGGAGCGTAGCCGCGATGTGGAAAGTATTCTCAACGAAGTGGCAGACCTGGTAGCGAAAGGCTATAAGGAAGTCACCCTCCTGGGACAGAACGTCAATTCCTACCGCTTCGAGAAGGCGGATGGGGAAACGGTCACCTTCCCGATGTTGCTCCGCACCGTGGCCGAGGCTGCGCCGGGTGTCCGCGTGCGTTTCACCACTTCGCATCCCAAGGACATGAGCGACGAAACGTTGCAGGTCATTGCCGATATGCCCAACGTCTGCAAACATATCCACCTGCCGGTGCAGAGCGGAAGCTCGCGCATCCTGAAGCTGATGAACCGCAAGTACACCCGCGAATGGTATTTGGAGCGCGTAGCTGCCATCCGTCGCATCATCCCCGATTGCGGTCTGTCCACGGATATCTTCTCCGGTTTCCATTCCGAGACCGAGGAAGACCACCAGTTATCCCTTTCGCTGATGGAAGCGTGCGGCTACGATGCCGCTTTCATGTTCAAGTATTCCGAGCGTCCGGGCACGTATGCCTCCAAGCATCTGCCGGACGATGTGCCCGAAGAAGTGAAGATTCGCCGTCTGAACGAAATCATCGCCCTTCAAAACCGTCTTTCGGCCGAGGCAAATACCCGCTGTGTGGGCAAGACGTACGAGGTGCTGGTAGAAGGCGTCTCCAAGCGTTCGCGCGACCAGTTGTTTGGCCGCACGGAGCAGAACCGTGTGGTGGTCTTTGACCGTGGCTCGCATCGGGTGGGAGACTTTGTGAGGGTGAAGGTCACCGAATCCAGTTCGGCAACGCTGAAAGGCGAAGAAGTGGTTGATTAATAAGAAACCCATATCTCTTTATCTTTACGAAGAATAGAGCTAGCAACAGAAGGTATAAACTGATTAGTTTATACCTTCTGTTAGTGTTAATATCTGAATTTTTCTTCTTAAATTACGAACTAAATCAGTTCTATTTATTAGTTTTAGCAGCGAAATCTAATATATACACACATTTGGAAACAAGGTAATGAACACAGATAAAAAACTATTGAGAGAACTTCAGGCAGGTGATTCTAATGCCTTTTCTTCTATATACTGGCAATATTCATCCCATATATATTTTTTTATAAATTCAATGCTGCATAATACGATGGCAGCAGAAGATATTACTCAAAATGTCTTTCTTAAGCTTTGGGAAAAGCATGAATCTGTTGATATAGAACAGAATCTCGAAGCTTATTTATTCACTATCGCTAGGAATTTTGTATATAAAGAGATAGAACGTCAATTGCAGTCTGAATCATTTGTGTCAAAGGCGGCGGAAAGGAAGGATTATGCTACTATTGATTCGGATATCGAATCACAATCGTTTATGGAATATTTAGATAGGCTGATAGATAAGCTTCCTCCGAAACAGAAAACTATCTATATATTGAGCCGGCAAAAAAATATGTCTTATAAGGAAATTGCGGAAGTATTGTCAATATCAGAAAAAACAGTAGAGAACCAATTACATAATGCTTTGAAGTTTTTGAAGAGATACATAAAAACGGAAGAACTATTTCTGTTGCTGTCAATACTATTTTTAGAGTGTTAAACAATGTTAGAAACAGAATGTATAATGGGGGTATCCATTTTCTAAAGGATATAATAATATAGATTATGGAAAAACAAAAGAAAAACATAGAGTTACTAGAAAGACTTTTAGAGAGAACAGCCACTGCTAAAGACAAAGTTGATTTAGCCCAATGGCTGAAAGAACCTGATGCCCAAAGTGAGGTTGACGCATATCTGAAATATAAATGGCTGGCTGCTAAAGAGCGAGAGGAGACTTTCGCAGCACAACAAAGAATATTTGATGATATCAAAACCATGATTCAGGGAAATGATAGGAGTCTGCAAATGGTGCAGAAAAAGAAACCTCGAATTCTCAGATATTGGACAAGTATCGCTGCCGTATTTGTTGCCTGCATTGCTATTGGTTATTTACTGTACCCAGTAATGACCTCAGAAGACAATATGAACCAGTTCGTTACGAAAGTGAATAACGGGCAGAAGGCCAGCATAACATTACCTGATGGAACCCTTGTGTGGCTGAACTCTGATACACAGATTATGTATGGTACAGATTATGGAAAGAAAAGTAGAGTAGTCACATTGAATGGGGAAGCCTATTTTGAAGTGGCCCATGATAAAGATAAGAAGTTTATAGTAAGGGCAGAAGATATGAATATTGAGGTTTTGGGAACGGTCTTTAATGTCAAAGCATATAAGGAGTCTTCTACTATTGTAGCCACCTTGAAAGAGGGAAAAATCAAAGCGTTTTGCAATAGCAATGATCAAGAAGTAATAGTATATCCTAATGAGGAAATAGTTTACAATCGGAGTGATAAGACTTTTAATAAATGCAAGCCAAAAGATCCTTCGTATGCCTATATGTGGAAAAATGATGAATTAGGTTTCAATAATGAAAGATTGGAATCAATTGCTCTATTACTGGAAAAGATGTACAACATCAAGGTTGTTTTCAAGACCGAAGTTATTAAGGACTTGCGCTTTTCTGGAATTATTAAAAATAATAGTCTGGACAATATACTCGAAATTATACATCTAACATCATCAGTCAATTATAAGCTTATAAATGATACAATAACCTTAGATTATCAACAGAAAAACTAAAAGCCTATGATATAAGAGAACTAATTATAGAAACAAAAAGAGGATACTAACATGTTAGTAACCTCTTTTATCAACAATATAAAATCAATTCATGTAGTTATATAGAAAGAATGAATATTGCAGACGTTCATACTCTTCCTATACAGGGATTGATTTGTTTGTAAAGTTACGATTTTATTTACAGTCTAATACTAATATTTAAATAAAATGAACATTATAAAGCTTTTTTTTAGTAAGAGTTTATATGCCTTACTTTTTTGTAGTATTTCCTGTTCTACATTATATTCACAAATTATCTTCTCTGTGCAGAATAAATCTGTAAGAGAGGTCATTAATATTATCGAAGAAAAAAGTGACTATCGTTTTTTCTACCAGGAAGATATGCCGGCATTAAATGATCGCGTTACTTTGGATATCAAAGATAATAATATAAACAGCGTTATGGATGAGTTGGCAAAACAAACTCAATTGACGTATACGCTAAAATCTAACAACCAGATTGTATTATCCGAATTGTCGCAAGCAAAGGCGAATACAGGCAAGGTTAAATTTATATCTGGAAAAATTACGGATAAACAAGGTGAACCTATTATTGGAGCCAATATCATTGAAAAAGGCACTACTAATGGTACAATAACCGATGTTGAAGGAAATTTTTCATTGGAAGTAAATCCTCATTCCACTCTGCAAATCTCTTTTATAGGATATAATACCAAAGAAATAGCTGTTAATAACACTAGCTCGTTTTACATAAAGTTGGAAGAAGATGCACAGGCTTTGGATGAAGTTGTAGTGGTTGGATATGGAACTATGCGTAAATCAGATGTAACAGGTTCTGTATCAAGTCTTAATTCAGATGATTTTAATGTCGGAGTCATAACGTCTCCTACGGATATGATGCAAGGGCGTATTTCCGGTGTAAATATTACAATGAATGGTGGAGAACCCGGTGCGGGATCCAGTATTCGAATTCGTGGATCAAATTCTATCCGTTCGGGGCAAGAGCCACTTTATGTAATTGACGGTATGCCGTTGGAAACCAACAATTCTCAGCCTTCAGGTGCCACTATTGCGGGTGTAGGGAATAGTGGGAATAAGAATCCGTTGAATTTTTTGAATCCTAATGATATTGAATCCATTGATATTCTGAAAGACGCATCAGCAACTGCTATTTATGGTTCGAGGGGTGCTAATGGTGTTATTTTAATTACCACTAAAAAGGGAAAATCGGGTGCACCTGCTGTATCTTATTCGGGGTATATGGCTGTGTCTTCTATTCCTCATAAGCTTGACGTATTGAATGCAAATGAGTTTAGGGATTTGATGAAGCACAATAGTATCAGTTACAATGATGTGGGAGCTGATACAAATTGGCAAGATGAAATATTTAGAACAGCACTGAGCCATAATCATTCCCTCTCATTAGGAGGTGGGGGCGAAAATACCCAATATAGAGTGTCATTGAGCTATATGAATCAGGAAGGTATAGTCAAAAAGAGTGGCATTGAGAAGTATACGGGAAGAATGACCTTCAATCAATCCTTATTTAATAATAGGATAAAACTTGATGGTAGTATAACTATTGCACGTACAAATGATATGCGAGTTCCTTTGGGGGAAACTGGTGGTAGCGAAGGTGACCTTCTCTATTCTGCAATAACAAGAAATCCAACTTATCCAGTATATAATGAAGACGGTACATACTACCAAACAACCCCAACAGAAAGAAATCCTGTTGCTATGTTGAATCTTACGAATGACAAGACTCAAACGGATCGTATGCTATTCAATTTTTCCGCTTTAGTTAATATTATAAAGGGATTGGATTATAAAATTAATCTTGGATTGGATGAAGAAAAGGCCTCGCGTAGGGTAACACAGAATCAGCAATTGAATTATTTATCTAATGGCGGAACTTTAGATGTAAATAATGTAGAATCA
>JAUUPT010000105.1 GCA_030843315.1 Bacteroidaceae bacterium
GTATCGAGCAGATAGAGTGAGATGCGGCCTACATTGACTTTCCATACATAAGCATGTACAAAGTAGTCGAGATAAGGAACATCTACAATCACCTGATTTCCGTTTTCGTCCAATACACGTTCCAAAGGCAGCTGGCCGAAGTTCTGTGCTTCGTAGTTGGCAAGCTGCTGTCCGTCCATAGACAAAGTTTGAGTGAAATAGCCATAACGGTATAAGAAGCCGACTGCACACAAATCTACGTTGCTATCGGATGCTTCTTTCAAGTAGTCACCGGCAAGTACACCCAGACCGCCGGAGTATATCTTTAATACATGAGTCAAACCATACTCCATACTGAAATATGCCACAGACGGACGAGTGCTGTCGGGCTTTACGTCCATGTATGCACGGAACTTGGAATATACGGCTTCCATTCTGCGCAGAATAACTTTGTCATTAGCCAACGCTTCGAGTTGGGCATAGCTCATACGTTCCAGCAGAAGTACGGGATTCTGTCCTACTTCTTTCCAAAGAGCAGGGTCAAGGTCTCTGAACAGTTCAGTGGCTTCATAATTCCACGACCACCAAATGTTGCGTGCCAGTTCAGATAATTTCTCCAAGTCACCTGGAATCTGCGATTTCACATTCACATCCATCCAGTTTGGAGTGTTTACATTACTAACTTTAATCTTCATTGTATGATAACTTGATTGATTAATAATTCGTTAACCTAATTGACGCTTCATGGCGTTGCGCAAGGCAATGTCATAAGCTTCATAATAATATTGTATAAAATACTTCCACAAAGCCTGCTCTGCCACCTGGCCGGCATGCTTGCGTATTTCTTTGACTTCGGCATCTGTCTTGGTAGAGAACAAGGCTATGGTGTCCTTGATGCCGTCTGCCACTTCAGAGTAGTTGTAGTCCGAACGGTGCAACACCTCTACTCCATCGTTGATGCCATGCTGATTCTTCAGGCTGTTCACCCAAAGTCCGAAGCCGGCAAGGTCGGTAGTAATGGTCGGTACACGGAAAGCGACGCTCTCCAGCGGGGTATATCCCCACGGTTCGTAATAAGAAGGATAGACGCTGAGGTCTTCTCCCAATATCAAATCGTAATAATGTTTATCGAGAATGCCGTCCTTGCCATCGAGGTAGCAAGGCACGAAAATGATTTTCACTTTGTCTTCCGGACGGTTGCCCATACCCATATACTTCAGCATATCCAGCACTTGGTCGTGCGTCATGTTGTGCAGCCAGTGGGTGATGAAAGGCACTTCGAGCGGAGTTGTGTACTTCTCGTCTTTCTTCTTCAAGCGTTCCTTCAGGTCCTCGCGGGGGTCGCCTACCCAACTGGGCACGCAGACAATAGCCAGGACTTTTTTCTTCAGATCCTTATCACGATTCAGGCGGTTCAATGATTCCAGGAATACATCGATGCCTTTGTTCTTAAATTCATAACGTCCGCTGGTGCCCACGATAAGGGTATCGTCTCCCAGGTCTTCGCCCAGCAGGCAGTTTGCCACACGCAAGAACGCAGCGCGTGCACGTTTGCGCTTACCGGTAAAAGTGGAGCCTTTGGGAACGAAATCGTCCTCAAAACCGTTCATCAGCACTACATCGGCAGGTTTGTCCAGCAGTTCCTTGCACTCATTATCCGTAATTTCGCTCACAGTGGTGAAGCAATCTACATAGTGTGCCGTCTGCTTTTCAATGGAATGTTTGGACTCCATGTTCAGTTCCTGCGCCATCTGGTCACCGTTGTAGGCGAAGAGATAGTCGTACAGCGGCTTGTTGTTGCCGGCAATGGAACGGCCGATGGACGTGGCGTGCGTGGTAAATAGGGTTGCAATCTCCGGAACAGCCGTCTGAAGATACAATGCCGCCATACCCGTCATCCACTCGTGTGCCTGGAATACGACTTTATCTGTTTCCGTCAGGTTATAGCGGTAGAAACTCTCCACCACCTTGCCGGTGGCATAAGCAAACATGGACGCTTCGTCATAATCGCCATAACCGTGCAGTGAATCCACTTGGTAGTGTTCCCACATCTCGGTATAAATCTCATCTTTTTGTGCAAAAAATGGTTGGAAATCAACCAATATAACGATAGGTTCACCCGGAATATTCCAACGCCCTACACGGACGGAGAGGTTATCTTTTGCAGCAGCATGCTTCTTCCACGCTGCACAGAGGTTATCTGACTCAATGAACAAAGGATTCTCTTTCCCTTGCCAGAAATCCGGTCCAATAAAAAATAGTCTATCGCGAAATTTTGTCTGCAAGGTGTTTGCCCTGGTGGACAAAACCGTATAGATACCGCCTACTTTATTACACACTTCCCAGCTCGCTTCAAAGATGTAATCGGGGGTAAGTAGTTCTTTCATCATACTATGTTATAATCTCTTTATCTTAATACCGGTGCAAAAGTACGCATTATTCTTTGAAAAATAGCCTTTTAATCAGAAAAACTGATTAAAGATGCATAAACAAACGATTGCAGAAATGTTGCACTGATTTAGGGTTAGTATACAATGACGCATCTTAATGTCCGAAACCACGCACCTCAACATTCGGAATGACACACTTCGCAGGCAACGAGGTGCGTGGTTTGGGATGCTGAGGTGCGTGATTTCGGACGCTGAGATGCGTCATTGCAATAAGCCCCGATGACTTTTCGCGTCACCGGGGCTTTGTTACAAAAAGATTTATATTCTTTATACCATCAATGCAGCCACCAACGCCAAGATAGCGTAGAATTCGGGAAGAGCCGCATAAATCATCGTATTAGTTTGCACATCATGACCTTGAGCAATACCGGCAATACCGTTGGCACAAACCTGGCCCTGACGGATAGCAGAGAACAAGCATACAAGACCTACACCCAGACCGATACCCAGCATCAAAGGACCATCCGTAGCAAAGTTTCTGCCCATAGACATCAAGAAAGCCACGAAACCATAAAGTCCCTGAGTAGCCGGAAGAGCAGACAGAATCATATAACTGGCTGATTTGGAAGGATCTTTCTTCAAAGCACCTTCAGCTGCATTTCCCGCGATTGTTGTACCAAAACAACTACCAATACCGGCAAGACCCAGCATCAGGCCCAGACCGAGATAACCTAAAATTTCATTCATAATGTTTTTCCAATTTATTTGTTTTTAATTTATTTATTTCTCGACTACGCTAAACGGTTTATAGGCTTCGCCCTTTCCGTCGTAAGCGGAATTCTTAAAGTATTCTACAAATGTCAGACGAAGCGGATGCACAAAGGCACTCAGACAGGACATCGCAATGTTCAGCGAATGGCCGAAGACCAATATCAATCCGCAGAACAACCAGCCGATAGCCGGGCCTGCCGCATCGTTCACCATAAAGGCGAGCTGATTGAATACGCCTCCCAACATACCGCCTGCCAAGCCCAAAGCATACAGACGAATGTAAGAAAGTACATCGCCCATCAATCCGGTAGCCATGTTGTAGGTATCCCACACACCGGCGCCGATGTTGACGAATACATTCCGATGGATATTATTCAGCAGGTAGATGCCGATGGCAGACACTCCGCCAATCACGATAAATGCCCACGTCGAAACATCTTCTGAAATCACTTTGAAGAAAGAAAGACCGCCCGTGCAGACGAATCCCACCACCAGCAACAGCCAGCACCACGCACTGAGCGACTCCTTGAAGCCGAAACGCACGGTTTGTCCCACAGCTTTCACTGTCATAGCTATGCTGATATGTACCACACCGATAATCAGTGCCAGCAACATCTGCTTGTCATAAGTAGTTTCGCCTATCTTGCCCACAATCATAAATTGCTTCAAGTTCTCGGGCAGTTCGAGGTCGAAAAGGCTGATGCCGAAGAACGTTCCCAGGACAGCACCGACAACAGCCGTGAAGATACCCAGCGTAATCACCAGGTTCATCATGCCTTTCAATGACTTCGACAACTTTCTCTTCAGAATGAAGCCCAGTATAATCAATACCAAACCATAACCCGCATCGCCCATACAAAATGCAAAGAACAGTGAGAAGAACGGCGCCAGTATCGGTGTCGGGTCAAACTCAGCATAGTCCGGCATACCGTACATCTTGGTTAGTACCTCGTACATACGGACAAATCCGTTGTTTTTCAGCTTAATGGGAGCATTGTCTTCCCGCGTAGCTTTCCTTATTTCATAGTAAACGCCGCTATCGTCGAGGAGCTTCTTCACTTCCGCCTCCTGGTCTTCGGGAATCCATCCTTCCAACAATACGACGGCACCTTCCGCCATCTGTTCGCTGTTCAACTTCACTTTCAGCAGGTCGATATCGCCTTCGAGGTGAAGATTGCAGTATTCCAGTGTACGGTAGTTGGCCTTACAGAAGTCTCTCAGTTCGGCATTCGCCTGCACAAGTGCTTCTTCCGTAGCAGTTTTCTTACGGTTCAACTCCGAAAGACCCAACGAAGGCAAACGGAGCGGTTCGATATCCAGGTCTACTATCGGCTTGGGAGTGACTGTCACAAAATAGATGTAACCGCCATTCTCATTTACAATGATGGCATTGTAGTCCTCTGCCCACGCTTCGTTATAGTCTTTGTCCGAACACATATAGAACTGTACATACCAGCCTGCTTCTTTCAGCTTGTTGACGGAGTTCCAGTCAAAATCTCCCCAAACTTCCATCTGATCAATATCCTTATTGATCGTAGGGATCTGCTGGTTCAAATCTTGTATCCGTGCCTGCAAGTCTTCGTAGGCCTTCACCAAACTATCGGCAGACTGATCTTTGTGCACCGTTTCTTCCGGTTGTTTTTCAGCCAAACCGTACATATTCAGGAGCATACTCTTATAGAGCGCACGCTTCTGCATGAATTGTTGCAGAGTATCGTCCATTTCGCCACACTGTTTTTCTACAATGTGCACTACTCCCAATTCCCGGATCTGATCCAGGAATGATTCGTACTCCTTATGATATACAAGGAACGTGAGTTTCTTCATTCTTGTAATCATGCCTCTGCCTCCTTTCTTTTCTCTTGATGGGACTTCATGATCTTCTGCGATGACTTGGAGAGGTTCTCCTCGTCTTCCATAAATCGTTTGATTTTGCGCAGAGCATCCTGATAGCCCGGAATCTGTACTTTCTCAAAAAGATTCACCTTCTGGGTGGTCTTTTTGCGCGCATGTTCCAACAAATTCAACTTGGCAACGGTAAATTCCCGTTCGATGGCTGTGTGTGCCAGCATCTTGAGCAAGTGCAACCCGTCTGCATACCATTTGGGAGCATTGAACAAGCTGTAAGGACGTATCTCGAAATCTATATTTTCGAGCAACGGCACCCGCACACCGGCAATCTTCTTCACACCAAGATGAACATCGCTGACCTTTATCAATGAAGCGTCAAACTCATTCCAAAGGGCGAACATGGCTTCGTAAGCTTGGATTTCCTTTTCCAACCTCTCGTCCAGCGCGGCAGCATCTTCCTTGCAGCGCTTCACTTCCATACGCAGGGCACTCTCCTTGTTCTTAATGATGGGGAGTGTACGCACGCGCACCTTCAGTTGCTTTTCCAACTGCTGGAGGGAGGTCTTGTTATATTGAAACTTAATAGCCACTTCTTTTAGTTATTAGTGATTAGTTATTTGCTTTCGGCCAGAATTCATCCACCAACTCTTTCTTGATGTTCACTTCTTCCGGACGGAAATACTTGCCGAGCAGGCTCCATGCCACATCCAGCATTTCAGTGGTATCGAGGTTGACGTCGATAGCCAGCAGTTGGGTGGAGTAGTCCCTGGCAAAGGCAAGGGTACGCTCGTCGTAGTTCGTCAGGTCGAAACCGTTTTCAAGTTTGGTCTTGGCGTTGGCAGCATCGGCGTACAGACGTACGGCGGCATTCATCACCTGCGGATGGTCTTTACGCGTCTTCTTACCCGTAACGAGCTGTTTCAAACGGGACAATGAACGGAACGGGTCCACAATAACCTTACCGATGTCACTGTCACGACGGAGGAACAACTGACCTTCCGTGATGTAACCCGTATTATCAGGCACAGCGTGCGTAATATCGCCACCGGACAGCGTAGTCACCGCAATAATCGTGATGGAACCGCCACTCGGGAACTGTACCGCCTTCTCGTAGATCTTTGCCAAATCGGAATAAAGAGAACCCGGCATAGAGTCTTTCGAAGGAATCTGGTCCATACGGTTGGACACGATGGCCAATGCATCGGCGTAAGAGGTCATATCCGTCAACAACACCAATACCTTTTCATTATTGTTCACGGCAAAATATTCGGCGGCCGTCAGTGCCATATCCGGAATCAACAGACGTTCTACCGGAGGATTTTCAGTAGTATTCATGAAGCTGACGATACGGTCGAGCGCACCGGCATTGGAGAATACATTCTTGAAGTACAGGTAGTCATCGTTCGTCATACCCATACCGCCGAGGATAATCTTATCAGTCTCCGCACGCAGCGCCACGTTTGCCATTACCTGGTTGAAAGGCTGGTCAGGGTCTGCAAAGAACGGAATCTTCTGTCCCGATACCAGAGTATTGTTCAGGTCGATACCTGCAATACCCGTTGCTATCAGTTCCGAAGGTTGTTTACGGCGTACCGGGTTCACGGACGGGCCACCGATTTCCACTTCTTCGCCCTCAATGGCAGGACCGCCGTCGATAGGGTCGCCAAAGGCGTTGAAGAAACGTCCGGCAAGCTGCTCGCTCACTTTAATCGTAGGAGCCTTGCCCAAGAACACTACCTCTGCATTGGTGGGGATACCTTCCGTACCCTCAAACACCTGCAAAGTCACATCGTCACCGGCTATCTTCACCACCTGGGCGAGTTTGCCGTTCACGGTTGCCAACTCATCATATCCTACCCCGGTTGCCTTGAGCGAACACGTGGCTTTCGTAATCTGAGTAATCTTGGTATATATCTTTTGGAATGCTTTTGTTGCCATCTTATTATTTAGGATTTACGTTCTTCAATCAATTCCTGCAATTGTTTGCGGAACTTGTCATACTCTTCTGACTTGAACTTCGAGTAGTTCATCTGCTTGCAGATGTTAATCATCTTCTTGAAGTAATCCATTACCTCGTTGAAGTTGTCGAACTCAAATTCCGTGTGGCAGATGTCAATCACCATATTCAGAATATCTTCCTGGCGTTCCATCGGAGTCACAGCATCAATCTCGTCGAAGGCATCCTGCTGCAAGATAACGAAGTCAATCAGTTCAGATTTCCAGAAGGTTACGTGATATTCTACAGGTACACCGTCATCACCCAAGATGTTGATCTGCTCGGCAATTTCCTTACCGCGTTGCAGACGGGTTTTGATTTCGTTCACCTTGCCAATCCATTCACCATTGATGTGCTTGGCGATGTAATCTTCAAATTCCGGATATTCGATGTATTTGGAATAAGAGTCAATCGGGTTCACGGCAGGGTAACGTTTCCTATCCGCACGGTCTTGTTCGAGGGCATAGAAGCAGCGCGCCACTTTCTTTGTATTTTCGGTTACCGGCTCTTTCAAGTTACCACCGGCGGGAGATACAGTACCGATGAAGGTAATGGAACCGCTCTCACCGTTATTCAGTTTCACATATCCGGCACGTCCGTAGAAGTTGGAGATAATAGAAGACAAGTCCATCGGGAATGCGTCAGGGCCAGGCAACTCTTCCATACGGTTGGACATCTCGCGCAATGCCTGTGCCCAACGAGAAGTAGAGTCGGCCATCAACAATACCTTCAAACCCATGCTACGGTAATATTCTGCAATGGTCATGGCTGTGTAAACAGATGCTTCACGGGCAGCTACCGGCATATTCGAGGTATTGGCGATAATGATAGTACGTTCCATCAACTTACGTCCTGTATGCGGGTCCACCAGTTCGGGGAATTCGGTGAAGATTTCCACAACCTCGTTGGCACGTTCACCACAGGCAGCGATAATTACGATATCCGCTTCGGCCTGTTTGGAGATAGCGTGCTGAAGCACCGTCTTACCCGTACCGAACGGACCGGGGATAAATCCCGTACCACCTTCCACAATGGGGTTCACGGTATCGATTACACGCACGCCTGTTTCCAACAGTTTGAAAGGACGCGGTTTTTCTTTATAGTTAGTCATGGCGCGTTTCACAGGCCATCTTTGTATCATGTTCACTTTGACATCGTTACCTTCCTCATCGGTCAGCACAGCAATGGTATCTTCAATGCCATAATCACCTTCTGCTACAATGGACTTCACAGTGCATACGCCTTTCTGCTCAAAAGGTACCATGATCTTCAGCGGCTGAAAGTTTTCATCCACTTGTCCCAGCCAGGCAGCAGCTTCCACTTGGTCGCCTGCCTTTGCCAACGGCACGAAATGCCATTTGCTTTCCTTGTCCAGCGGATAAGTATACTGTCCGCGTTTCAAGAAAACACCATCCATTTTGTCGAGGTCGTTTTGCAGACCGTCGTAGTTCTTTGAAAGCATACCCGGCCCCAGCGTCACTTCGAGCATGTGTCCGGTAAACTCGGCTTCGGATCCTACCTTCAGTCCACGGGTGCTTTCAAACACCTGCACATAGACCTGGGTGCCTACCACCTTAATCACCTCCGCCATCAACTTGTCTCCACCGGTCGAGATATAACAAATCTCATTCTGTGCTACCGGTCCATCAACGACGAGGGTCACCATGTTGGCTATTACGCCACTAACAGTTCCTTTTGTTGCCATATAATTATGTAGTTTATTTTATCTGAATTCTGCGGGTATCTGTACCTCGTCCTTCAATGCAGCAATAATACTGCGGAACATCTGGCTACCCTTTTCCTTATCCAATGAAATCCATCGTTCTATCATCTCCAGTTGCAACAGGAAGACAAACAGGCGCTCTACCGTGAAATAATCAAAGAAAGTAGCTTCTTCCATCCAGTTCCATCGGAGCTGGTCTATCTTCTTCTCCCGTTCCACAAGCTCCTCTGTTTCACTGATTTTCACCAGTTGTTCCAGGTATTCCACCTCACTGCTCAGACCGAAGTCACGGGCACTGGACGTACGCAAAGCCTCGCATACTTCCGTATTACCCACAATCAGCGGAGCAATATCCATCTTGAATTTCCGTGCTGTAAATGCCACCAATACATTCTTAATGATAAGGTTGAAAGCAAACCATGATGCCACAAACTCATTATTGCACTTCATGCAATACGCATAATAAAGTGCTGCCAAATGGTCTTCCTGCAAAAAATCATCTTCAGCAGGTGTATTGAAATATTCGGAAATGAAAGTCGACAGATAGGACGGGAATACACAATCAGGCACCTCATCACCCTCTTTCAGTGACGAGATGTACTCTGTCAGTTCCTCTGCAGAATAGTTTCCACGAGGATCGACAGCAGCTTCCTTATCTTTCAACAGTTTCAAAACGTTAGCATTATCATACTGAAGATAAAATAAGCCAATCAACTTTTTATCATCCTCAGATAAAAATGGATAAAATTCCGTTTTGAAATCTGCTACCGTATAGCTCAGTTTGTTGTCCTCCAGAGTGAGTTCGGGCAAACCGGCTACCAAGTAATAGTATTTACTCATAATCCTGTGGGAGTTTAAAACAGCATTTCCACTAATTGTGGACGCAGGAATTCCTTGAAGTAGTTCATAAATTCTTCTTCTCCGAAGTTCACCTTGTATGAACCATCGGCAGGCGATACAGAGAATAGCGTCTTGATACCATTCACTTGTTCAATCTTCACCCCTTTATCCAACAAACCCTTTGCCTGGGCGGCAAAATACTTTTTCAAGCCTTCAGCGTCGGCAGTAGAAATAACGATAGGTTCATTCACACTCCATTTTGATGCCAAAGCTACAATAAATGCATTGAGGTAATTCTTGTCTGCTGCAAATGCTTTCACATCAGCATTCACAATCTTATCCGTCACCAAAGTAGCGATTTCAGATTTCAAGGCATTCACAGCCTGCCCGGCAAACAATTTCAATTCTGATTTCGTATTTTCTGCCAACTCATCGGCAGATTTGTGAGCAGTGGCCTTAATAGCATCAGCCTCTTTGCGAGCATCTTCTACAATTTTCTTGGCCTCTTCCTGAGCTTTAGCGATAAGTTTTTGGGCTTCTTCATTACCTTTCTCTACCCCTTCACGGTAAATCTTATCCGTCAACTCTTGAATTTTGTTTTCCATATTCACGGGAGTTATTATATGATTTATATTACAATTTAACAATATGTGTTTTTCTCCTTCTAATTAGATTTACGCCAAAATTACAAAAATACATTTGATATTGAATAGAAAGAGAGGAATAAAAGTTCTTACTTTTCCAAAAAAACAGCATTTTAAACTATAAATGAACAATAACAATGACAAGAAGATAACAAATTGCCTAGTACAGATTGCATTATTTTATAAACACAGAAAGCCCCCACATCTTTCGACGTGGAGGCTTCTTCTAAAACGGCGACTACCTA
>JAUUPT010000106.1 GCA_030843315.1 Bacteroidaceae bacterium
CCAAAGTAGCCACCGCCATCCGTGCAGGCAGGCAGACGCGACGGATTATCTGGCAGAACATATCACTGGCATTCGGAATAAAACTGCTTGTTTTAATCTTAGGTGCCGGCGGACTTGCCACCCTGTGGGAAGCTGTCTTTGCCGATGTAGGCGTTGCCCTCATTGCGATAGTAAACGCTATACGCATACAGAAACTGATAAAATAAATAAGGAGTAATCAATGGACGAAAAGAAATACTTAGACCTGCTTGCCAAAAGGGAGATACAACCCACAGCCATACGCATCCTGGTGCTGCAAGCCATGATGCAGGCCGACCGGTCTGTGTCCTTATTGGATTTGGAGAATATACTGGATACGGTGGATAAATCGACTATCTTCCGTACCATCACCCTATTCCTTTCCCATCACCTGATACACAGCATTGACGATGGAACCGGCTCGTTCAAGTATGCCGTATGCAGCAACAATTGCTCCTGCGAAGTAAACGACCTGCATACCCACTTCCACTGCGAGAAATGCAACAAAACATTCTGTTTTACGAATATCCCCACCCCGGTGGTGAAATTGCCACAGGGATTCACGCTAAACAGTATCAACTATGTATTGAAGGGGCTTTGCCCCGATTGCGCGGCGAAAGCGGAAAAGTAACACTACATTACCGGAGGAGCCCAGTCCCCCCCTCTTGAGAACTCCATAAGTAGCATGAATAGGGGCAGATAATCTTTCAGCTTTATTCTCAATATTTTCAGCGCCTGCTGTATTCGATAGTCTACCGTTTTGGGAGAGACATTCAGCAATTGTGCAATCTCTTTATAACTCATATCCTTAAAACGATTCATGAAAAACGCTTCCCGATAGGAATCGGGAAGTTCATCCAAAGCCTCTTTCAATCGACTACTCAGATCATTCAACTGGCAGACATCCGTTTCGTGAAGCATCGACATAATCCTTTCGGAATAGATGGCATGAGCGCGGAGCTTCACTTCATTGTGAGCGATGATATTCATGGAGCGATGATAAACCGCTTTAAAGGCATATTGACTGAAAGAATACTCAATATGTTGTATTTCTCTATTTTCCCACACCCAAAGCATGACATCCTGCACTACCTCTTTAGCATCTTCCAGATCGACAAATTGCCGTGAGTAAGTACAGAGAGGAATATAATACTTCCTGAATAATGCATCGAATGCTTTTCTGTCTCCTCCCTGCATGGCAGATAATAAGAAACGGTCTTCGTCTGGATTGTTTTTCATATATAAGCTTCTTGATAGCAACAAAATTAGTCTTTTTTTCTGTTTTTGCTAAAAAAAACGCTTTTTAGTTTAGGAACTTACCGGAGGAACTTGCCATTAATATAAAGGCTATAGCAACAAACAGGTATTATGATAGAAAAAGAAGGTATAGAAGAATTGTTATTTCGGTATAATAAAGGCGAAACATCAGCCGAAGAAAATTCAGTTGTTGAAAACTGGATGGAAGAATCGGAGGAGAACCGTAAGTGGGCTAAAGACATACAAAGGATTAGCTTTGCTGTCGATATGTCACAAGTGGCTTCCCGGATAGATAAAGAGGCGGAGCTGGCAAAACTCCATTCCAAGATGGGAATCAGAAAGAACAATAGGTATCTGAGGATAAGTAGATGGATGCAGAAGGCTGCAGCAATATTATTTATTCCTATTTTGGCTGGGTGGGCATTACAAACATACTTGGACCGTGAACCTCAAACAACACCTCAGATGATAGAAGTGAAAACAAGTCCCGGCATGACGGCTTCGGTAACGCTGCCGGACAGTTCGGTCGTTATTCTAAATTCATCATCTGTATTGACCTACTCTTCACTGTTTACAGGCAAAGCCAGAGAAGTGAATCTATCCGGGGAAGCTTTCTTCTCAGTGAAGAAAGATGAAAAGAAGCGTTTCGTTGTTAATACTCCTCAAGGAGCATCAGTGATGGTTTATGGAACTGAATTCAATGTAGATGCATACAGAGGAAGCAAAGAAGTGCTGACAACACTGGTAAGGGGCAAAGTCGGGCTTACATTTAGCAGTGACGGAAAGTTAAGGGAACTCATCATGAGTCCGGGAGAAAAAGCTGTTTATAATGTGGAGCAGGAAACGGTAAAGCTTTCCAAAGCAAACATTGATGTGGAAACTTCCTGGAAAGACGGCCGCCTGTACTTTAGTGATACACCTTTTGAACAAGCATTGAAAAGTCTGAGCAAGCGCTATGGCGTGGAGTTCGTTTTCAAAAAAGAATCATTGAAAAAGTATTCGTTTACGGGTGTGTTTGTCAACCAGCGCTTAGAACGTATCTTGGAGCATTTTCGTTTAGCTTCCGGCGTCAGGTTCAGGTATTTAGAAGATAAAAATATCCATAGAGAGAAACAAGTAATAGAAGTTTATTAACCCTTAAAAGAAATAGTATGAAAAACAAACGAATCTAAAAAAACATGCAGGAAGATATTAGGCGTATCTCCCCGCATGAAAAACAGTAACTTTTTAATATCTGTTTAGGCGACAGATAAAGTAACTCTAAGTTTTATTGAAAATCAGTACAAAATTATGAAAAAACACCATTGTATCCAATCATTTAGGGTAAAAAATGCCCTAATGGGAGGTTTTAACAAGATCCCTCTTGCCATGAGAATTACACTTTTTATGCTGTTTTGTGTTATTGGCTGTATTTCTGCCAATGACAGTTATGCCCAGAATACCTTGCTGAATATTACTTCACAAGATAAAATGGTCAGTGAAGTTCTGAATGAAATTGAGCAGGAAACGGAATTCACATTCTTCTATAATAATAAGGAGGTAGATGTGAAGCGTCGTGTATCCGTTCAAGCTAAGTCTGAAAACATATTTGGAGTATTGGATAAGATATTCAAAGGAACCGGCGTAGTTTATAAGGTGTTGGATAAGAGCATTATTCTTTCTAACAAATCAACCAACGCTTCTCTAAATTCTGTCCAGCAGAAAGAATTTATCCAAGGAAAGGTAGTCGACACTTCCGGAGAACCAGTTATCGGTGCCAATGTCATTGTGAAAGGCACTTCCAATGGAACTGTAACAGATATCGACGGAAACTTCACGCTCAATGCCGGGGAAGGCACAACTCTGCTTATCACCTTCATCGGGTACAAGAATCAGGAAGTAGTTGTTGGAAAGCAGACTACAGGTATCGTGATTACGATGCGTGATGACAATGAGCTACTTGATGAAGTGGTCGTTGTGGGTTATGCAGTCGGTAACAAGCGTTCCGTATCCGGTGCTGTGGAGAGAGTGACGGCAGACAAGATGAATAACGGTTTCGTTGCAACTCCGGTGGATGCTATTCGAAGCAAAGTATCAGGTCTTACTATCTCTCAGAATGGCGGTGATCCGACAGCCACCCCTACTGTGCGACTGAGAGGAACCTCATCACTGACCGGTGAGACAGGCCCGCTGATCGTTATCGATGGCATGTTTGCTGATATAGACATGATGAATTCACTGGCAACAAGCGATATCGAAGAGATTACAATCCTGAAGGATGCTTCTGAAACGGCACAGTATGGTTCCCGTGGTGCATCAGGTGTCATTGTGGTTACTACCCAAAAGGGTAAAGAAGGGGTGGCAAGAGTTGACTACACAGGCCAGATGGGAGCTTCTGTGGTTTACAAAAACCTGGATATCCTGACTGCCGATGAATGGAGAGCAGCCAATACGGCATTGGATGCTCATGGCGTTGACCATGGATATTCCAACAATTTCCTTAAGGAAATTCAGAACGATGTCGTTCTCCAACAAAACCATACCGTTTCCCTGACAATGGGGTCGCAGAAAGCAAATATGCGCGCCTCTGTCGGCGTTAATACCCGCGACGGACAGGTGAAAGGCACGAGTAACAATAACTATAATATGAAACTGAATGCCAGTTTGAATACACTGAAGGATAAAGTAACGATTGAACTTGGACTTCTCGGGTCACGCCGTGACAGAAAAAGCAGTTCAAACCAGAACCTGTATTATTCCGCCTCTCAGTTCAACCCCACTTACCCGAACTTCCGAAATCAGGAAACCGGCGAATGGGACTATGATCCTGCAGCACAACAGATAACTAATCCACTTGGACAACTTGAACAAATAAGGGACATGGAGAACGAGCGCGCTACTGCAACGGCACGTCTGACTTACAAGATTATGAAGGGATTTAACTTCAGTGCTTACGGTTCCTATAATTACTCGAATACTCTAAATAAGGACTATACTCCCAACAACATTTCACAAGGGCAGAGCACTAACGGTTCGGCAAAGATTACCAATAGCAACATGAGTTCTTTGATGGGTAATCTTCAGTTGACATTTATGAAGGACTTCGGCAAGCATTCATTCAATGTCCTTGCTTTGGCAGAAGCAATACGTGATAAATATTTCAGTTTTAATGCCGGAGCAACAGGCTTTGAGACCAATTACTTCCTTTATAACAATCTTGCGGCAGGTGCAAATGTTAGTTACGGCAGCGTTGGGTCCGAGGCATACGAAAATACCATTGTTTCTTATATGGGACGCTTCAACTATATGTATGACAGTCGTTACGTTTTGACTATCAACGCCCGTACAGACGGATCTTCAAAACTTGGCGACAACCATAAGTGGGGCTTCTTCCCTTCCGTATCTGTTGCATGGCTGATTAACAATGAAGCCTTCATGAAGGATATCAAGGAAATCAACAACTTGAAACTCCGAATCGGCTATGGTGTATCCGGTAATCAGAATGGTATCTCTGCATACAGATCACTGGCAGTTATGTCGCCAAGTGGCTTGACCAATGTAAATGGTTCCAATGCCGTATCATTCGCATACTCGCGTAATGACAATCCTGACCTGAAATGGGAAACCAAATATACTCTTAATGTCGGCCTGGATTTGGGTATGTTCGACAATCGCCTGCGTGCAACTGTCGATTATTACCGCTCAACCACCAAGAACCTGCTATACAGTTATTCAGTTCCTGTGCCTCCATTCCTTTACAATACGTTGCTTGCCAATATCGGCAAAATGACGAACAGCGGCTTTGAATTCTCTGTTTCCGGCGATATCATCCGGGAAAAAGACTGGGGCTTGACAATCGGTGGTAACGTCGCTTATCAAAAGAACAAACTGGTTTCTCTGACAGGCAAATACAATGGTGAGGTCCTGACTCCTGCACAATATGTATCACGCAATAGCGTTGACAATTGTGGTGGTCTGACTCAGAATACAGGCGTTATCTATATGTCCGAAGGTGAACCCGTCGGCTATTTCCGTCTGCCTAAATTCAAAGAGTTCAACGTATCGGAAAACGGACATAAACAATTCGTACTTGTAGACCAGGATGGTGACGGATACGTCAGAACAGCGGATGACAGTGCCGACCGTGTCAATTGCGGACAGGCGACTCCCAAATTCATTATGGGTAGTAGCATCCAAGTCCGTTATAAAGACTTTGATTTATCCACCCAACTCAGCGGTGCCTTTGGTCACAAGATTTATAATGCCACCTCAATGTTGTACTACAATATGGCGAACTTCCCGTCATATAATGTGCTGGCAGACGCCGTAAAGGAACAGATTTATGACATCCAGCTTTCTGACTACTGGCTGGAGAAAGGTGACTATGTGAACATTGACTATATTTCGCTGGGGTATAATGCGCCTCTGAAGAAGCTGAAACTTTCTTCATATCTCCAAAAACTGCGTGTGGCTCTCTCTTGCAATAATGTTCATACATTTACCGGTTATAGCGGTATGACTCCTCTACTTGATATCGGTTCTACCGCAGGCGGTTTGGACGACCGTGGTATCTACCCGATAAGCCGTACCTTTACATTATCATTGCAGGTATCTTTCTGATGAGAGCAATACAGAATGCATGATGTTAAATACTAAAATGATTTTATTATGAAGACAAAATTATATAGCACATTAATAGGCTTACTGTTATTATCTTCTTGCTCTTTGCAAGAAACTCCTCTAAGTGAAATTCTGGAAAAAGATGCTTACCGGAGCGAAAAGCTTCTATATATCAACACGGTGGGTACCGTAGTATCCGGACTCGGAACAGTATTCAAAGGAAATACGGATGCGCTCTGCACCATTCAGGACATAGCAGGCGGTCAGCTCTTCAACCCGGGCCGTGGCGGTGGTGACTGGCAGGACGGCGGAAAGCACCAGATACTTTTCATGCATGGATGGAAGGATGACAACGGCTACATAGCCAATGGATGGAATGGAACCTGGGGCAAAGTTTCTGCCATAAACAAGGCCATTGCAACCATAGAGAAATATAAGGAAGATTATCTGGATTCTACAGATCTTGAAAACTGGATTTATGAACTCCGTGGAATGAGGGCAATATTCTACTGGTATCTGGTCGATATGTATGGCAACGTACCTATCTGTAAGAGCGCAGACCAAACCGTATCTGAGACTGTACCCTCAAGTCGCCAGGAAGTTTATGAATTCTTGCGTGATGAACTGACCGAAGTTATTCCTCACCTGGTAGAAGCAAAGTGCCAAGATGCCAATAGTGAATATTATGGTCGTGTAACCAAAGCTGTAGGATATTTCATTATGGCACGTGTCGCCTTGAATGCTCCGGTGTATCTGACTACCGATAACAAAATCTTCGCTACCAATTCAAGTGTAGCAGACATCGAATCTTATATTAATGCAAAGGGTAAAGAAATCCAGATTTCCCTGGACGGTACCTCACGTAATGCATGGGAAACTGTTATCTATTGCCAGCAGAAATGCGCAGAATTAGGCTATACACTTCAGCCGAGCTTCGCTGATAACTTCTCTTATACAAATGATAAAGGTAATGAAGAGAATATATTCGTCATCCCCCGTAATGATACCTCTTTCAAGGTAGATGACCAGGATCTGCAGCGTTCACTTCACGGGAATCATGGCGTGTATGTTGGTATGTCGGGTTGCTGGAATGGTCTTTCCGGTACACGCGCCACAGCGTTTGCTTTCGGTTACGATTACGACGGCGATACTGATTTCGATCCACGTTGGGAAGATACCTTCTTCTATGGTTTCCCTGCCGGAGAAGCAAACAAGGCAAAGATTAAGTCCGGCTATACCTATGCAGGAGAGGATGACCCTGATGGAATCAAGAATCAGATTGAATATGGCTACTACTATGTACATAAAGCATTCAGTGAACAAAGTACGGAACTTGCCGCACTTGGCTACAAAGGCAGTGTTTATGATGTATATCTCAAATGGGGCGGCGCACGCTACAAGAAATATCAGTACGATCCTTCATGCAGCAGTATGCTTCGCTCTAATGCCGATTTCGCGATTTTCAGATATGCTGACCTCCTGCTTGCAGCAGGCGAAGCCAAATTCCGTAACGGTGAAGATGGCTCTGCCGAAATCAATTTGGTAAGAAGCCGCGCACATGCCACAGCTACTTCCAATATAGATATGGAGTTTATCCGTCAGGAGCGTGTTAGGGAACTCTGCTTTGAAGGTATCAACCGTACAGATGAAATCCGTTTCGGAACATTCACCAAGGAGACTGTTGACCGTCATTACTCCATGATTCCATTCTCCGATGCATATGGCAAGTATCAGGCAGACAATGACGGGCATACCATTCTGTTGGCTATTCCTTCTAGTGCTATGCAGACTAATCCGAATATCAAACAAAATCCCGGTTATTAAATACATATATTTGTAGGACCATTACTAATTTGAAAGTATATAAATTATGAGAAAGTATTTTTTGAGTTTTATCCTCGTGGCCCTTTCTTCTATCTCCTTTGCACAAGTCAGCACTTCTGCCGACGGTTTCACAGCAAAAGTCAAGGGAGTTGATATCAAGGTACAGTTCTATTCCCCTGACATTGTACGGGTGTTCAAAACAACATCCACCAGCAGTCTGGAGAAGAAAAAGAGTTTTGTAGTAACCATGAATCCTCAGACAACCGCGCTTTCTGTATCGCAGCAGCAAGGTAAGGTAATCGCAAAATCATCTGCACTGGAAGTTAGCCTGAACTTAGAGACAGGTGGTATCCAGTTCAATGACCTGAGCGGCAAGCGTATTTTGGCGGAAAAAGACTATGGTGTGCAGCTTATGCCTGTCAGTTTCGTACAGCGTGTTCAGGCCCCTCCTGTTCAGCCACAAACAAATCCTGCCGTAACTCCTACCCAAAGTTCTCCGGGGCAGGATACTCCCGGAATGGGAAGACGCCGCATGATCATAGAAGAAGCCAATGAGGTTACCCAGGAATTCATATTGGACGAAGATGAGGTAATATATGGCTTGGGACAACATCAGGGCGGTCTGATGAACCAAAGAAACCAGCGAGTGCATTTGGAGCAGGATAATATGCAGATTTCCATCCCATATTTTGCATCGGTCAAGGGGTATGGACTTTATTGGGACAATTATTCTATCACTACCTTCGATGACAGCCCTATGGGTACCTCTTTCCGCTCAGAAGCGGGAGAGGCGGTAGACTATTACTTCCTTTATGGTAAGGATGGTGACGGAACAGTATCATTGCTTCGCCAACTTTCAGGTCAGGCTCCCATGGTTCCTCTATGGACGCTCGGTTTCTGGCAATGCAAGGAACGCTACAAATCCAAAGAAGAGATTGTTGAAGTTGCACAGAAATACCGTAGCTTGGGGGTTCCTTTGGATGCAGTGGTTCAAGACTGGAAATACTGGGGTGAGGAGAATGAGAACTGGAATGCACTGCAGTTCTTAAATCCTGAATTCTCGAACCCGGACTGGATGTTCGACAACCTGAAGAAGTTGAAAGTAAACATGATGATTACGATCTGGCCCAGTGTCGGCATTAATACTGATATCTACAAGGATTTGGCAGCTATGGGTGCTATCTACCCGATGCAGTCTTCTCCAAAAGAAGCCAAAGTATATGACATCTTTAATGAGAAAGCGCGTAAAGTTTTCTGGGACTACATGAATAAGAATATGTTCCAGAAAGGCATGAGTGCTTGGTGGATGGATGGCAGTGAACCTGAATTCTATAATACCACCCAGGGAGATTTCAACCTGCAAACTGCCGAAGGCCCTCTGCGCAACATAAGAAATACCTATCCATTATTTGTAAGCAAAGGTATTTATGATAATCAGCGCGCCACTACCTCCGACAAACGTGTCTACATCCTGACCCGTTCCGGTTATACGGGCTTGCAACGCTATGGTGCAGGTTCATGGAGTGGCGATATACGCGCCAGTTGGGAAGTTTTCAGAAAGCAAATCCCTGCCGGTCTGAATTATTCCATCTGCGGAATCCCTTATTGGAATACCGATATCGGTGCATGGCATCCTTTTGAAAGAGTATACCGCACGGCACATCAAGACCCCGCATACCAGCAGATTTACTGCCGCTGGTTCCAATTTGCCACTTTCAATCCTATGATGCGTGCTCACGGAACAGGTTCTCCCCGCGAAATCTACCAGTTCGGTAAACGAGGATATTGGGCTTTTGATGTACAGGAGAAGTTCCTTAACCTGAGATATCAGATGCTGCCATACTTGTATTCTACCGCATGGCAGGTTACTAACAAAGGCTATTCATACCTCAGACAACTTTCGATGGAGGCGCCTAAGGACAAGAATACTTATGACATCTCAGATGAGTTTATGTTCGGCAAGGCATTCCTTGTTGCTCCGGTTCTGGAAGAGAACGCTACCTCTCGTGAAGTATATCTGCCGGATAATGGTAAGTGGATTGACTTTTGGAATAACAAGGTATATGAAGGTGGACAGACAGTCAAACGTAACACTCCTATCGACATCATCCCGGTATTCGTAAAAGCAGGCTCTATCCTGCCGTTGACAACACAGAAGGTGCAGTATGCAAATGAAAAGAAATGGAACAAACTGGAAATCAGAGTATATCCTGGTGCTAATGGAGATTTCATCCTTTACGAAGATGAGAACGACAACTATAATTACGAAAAAGGTGCCTACACAGAGATTCCTATGCATTGGGACAATGCATCCGGCACTCTTACCATCGGTGCACGCAAGGGTGATTTCAACGGAATGCTGAAATCCAGAAGTTTTTTAGTCAATGTAGCCGGAAAGAAGGGTTCAAAGACAGTGAACTATAATGGTAATGAATTAAAAATCAAGATATAAAGATTAAGGATAATGAAACATGTAAACAAACTTATTTCAGTATTAGGCGTCGCACTGTTGACCGCCTGCGCACAGAAAGCAACTGAAAGCGCAACGGTATCTCCATTGATGCAGAATGAAGAGAAAATCACAGACTTGACTTCTCGTATGACGCTCGAAGAAAAGGTAAATATGCTGCATGGCAAACATATGTTT